>NZ_VPAN01000047.1:0-19661 GCF_013419225.1 Acinetobacter sp. YH12097
TGCTATAGACCACATTTAAGTTTAAATATGAACACCCCGAATCAGACGTATGAGCAAACTAAAACCGAGCTAATTGCTTAACTCGGTTTGAAGTGGAATACTGTCAATCTATTTCAGGACAAGACATGTATAGCGCTCTAAAGTTCAGCGACTTCGAGTTGAGTAAAATGTTTAAAATGAGCGGCATAGTGCAAGGCACTCATTTTTAGACGTACTTCGGCTTGCTCATCTAAAGTCTTGACGACTTTACCCGGTGAACCCATCACAACAGAATTATCCGGAATCACCTTCCCTTCTGGAATTAAAGCATTCGCACCAATGATGCAATTTTTACCAATCACGGCATGATTTAGGACCACGGCATTGATTCCAATCAGACTATTATCACCTACGGTACATCCGTGTAGCATGGCTTGATGCCCAATCGTGACATAATCACCAATGATCATTTCAATACCGGCATCGGTATGCAGCACCGCATTTTCTTGTACATTGGTAAAATCACCCAGTTTGATACGACTGTTGTCCCCTCGAATGACGGCTCCGAACCAGACACTCACTTCTCGGCCTAATTCAACTTGGCCAATGACCGTTGCATTTTCTGCAACCCAACCATCCCAAGGTTGATGCGTAGCTTTCGGGCTATATCCTTGAAACTTGTACAACATGATCAAACATCCTATTTTGACTTTCTAAAAAAGGTTTAAGGCTCACGGCCCAAATGAAATGAAGGAGAATTTAATAAAAAAGGCCATTCTTTTTGATAATTCAAACCATATTGAAATAAGGAAATCAACATCCGTGCAGTCAAGCCCCATACGATTTCGTTTTCGACTCTTAAACTGGGAAAATAAAGCGATTGCTGGGCAAAACGAACTTCATACGGCGTTGGTGGCGTTTCTAAAAGCTGTCTTAATGATGCAAAAAAAATACGGTCAATTTCAGTGGGTTGAGGTATCAAATTTACGTCAGGCGGGATCAACCCCACGATCGGTTTAACCAACATCCCATTCCGTGCTTTTTGCATCGGTAAATCACCCAAAAGCTGCACATCAAATGGATTTAGAGCGGTTTCTTCTTGGGCTTCTCTTAACGCCACCACGATATTACTGGTGTCTTGGGCATCACGTTTGCCACCGGGAAAGGACACTTCACCGGCATGATTATTCATATAGAGTGAGCGGCGGGTCAATAAAATACGTGGACTATCTTCTTGGGTAATCGCAATCAATACAGCAGCATGCGCAGGTTGAATACGCTTAGAAAAACGTAAACGTTGCTGCAATCGCTGAGTCAATAAACCCTCATCCATCCACATTACATCCTTATAATTATCTTGTTTTCATCATAGCTGAATTTCGGCCAAGCTGGTTAGAAATGATGCCAAAGTTTTATTTTTAAGTTATTCTGACGGTTCACACAATCCATGACGATGAATATGAACTTTTGCTCAAACTGCGGACAAAAAACAAAAGAAGCGATCCCGCTTGGAGATCATCAGATACGCCGTATTTGTACCGCATGTGGGTTTATTCATTATGTGAATCCTAAAGTCATTTGTGGTGCTTTAGCCGTTTGGGACAATCAAGTTTTACTTTGCCGTCGTGCGATTGAGCCACGCTATGGGCTGTGGACATTACCCGCTGGCTATATGGAACTCTATGAGACGATGGAGCAGGGTGCAGCGCGTGAGACTCGCGAAGAGGCTGAAGCAGAAGTCAACATTGAGCAACTATATTGCATGTATAACATTCCCCGTATTGGGCAAATTTATGCCTTGTTCAAATCTGAACTAATCAATGGTGAATTTGGTGCGGGTGATGAAACCATTGAATCACGATTGTTTAGTGAAGAAGAAATTCCTTGGGATGATTTAGCCTTTCCAAGTGTGGAAAGAACGCTGCGGCATTATTTTGCTGACCGCAAAACAGGTCAGTTTGAAATGCATCTCGAAACCCTTGGTACGCGACTCGATCACACTGGTTAATTTGCTGCTCTCAATATTAAAAAAGCCCATCACTGATGGGCTTTTTTATTTTACTCATATTTGACGATTATTTTGCCTTGATGGTGTAACAAGGGGCCAACTCTAAAGAGATATCACCACCGCTTAACTTCGCCGTTTGAGCCGCAGCAGTATCATTTGGATTCTTTAAGCTATAAATATAACTAAAGCTGGCCAAACTATTCCCCCACTTCACCACTTTATTATCCGAATCTGTCAAAGCAACGCCAGAGGGACGTGTGCCTGCATTGGCATTGATCATATTGTGTAACTGCACTAAAGCACCGCCTACAACCATTGATGTATCCGCTGAAGTTTTCACACTTGAGTTCATTCCAATCAGCGCGCCATCAAGCGTATGGAAATATGGGTCAGCTAAAATCATACGAATCGAAATGGTATTGGGATTGATATTTCCTTCAGACGTAAAGGTACGGGTTGTCGTTCCGATACGATATTGCTGTACACCTTTGTCATCTTTCATTAACAGTGGGTCAAGCACATCTTTTCCGCTACAGCCTTCCGTCGCGTGTGTAGACAAGTCGACAATTTGGCTATCTTGACGAGTAAATACATCGTCTGGCACGCCAGATTTTATATTTGTGCGAATATCACCATTACGGTCAATCACCACACCCAATTTCACTGTTTTAATCGAAGTATCGGTAAATTTAAAGGTTAAATCTGCATACAAGGGGAAGATATAATTTTGTCCAGCAGCAACATTTTCAACAGACTTAAAGACTTTTTTGTCTAAATACGACAGCGGATAGAGCTTGTATAAATCCATCGTGCCTTTAAATTGCACTTGGTTAATGTTTTGCTCCCACAGGCCTAATTTTTTCTTATCATCGGCCGTCAGAACATAATCATCTTTTTTAGCCATTAACGTTTTATATAAACTCCCACCTGTACCAACCACCATTTTGTCAGCAAGTAGCGTCCCTTGTTTAATAATCAGCGGGCCAGAGTTGGCTTCTTCTGCATCAAAACGGAAACCCAGAATGCCAGGTTTATCAATTTGCTTGGTAAGCGGATCAATCCAATTGTCCTGTGGCGTTGCTGTTAAACGTGTTGGTCGAACCTGCGTCAAGAGCAAGACATTTACACCACCAATGGTACTTAACTGTTGATCAACTTTGCCCTTCCACTGTAAACCACTACCAAAAGTCATGCCTTGGCGGTCAGTCATTAACATGAAATGACCAAATAAATTGACTTTTGAACTATCGGTCGGCGAACATTCATTTTTGTCACAGCCGACCAGTCCATTTGAACCACTGGCATTGGTAATCACGTCATCAGTTGAAAACAACGCAAACTCTGGCTGGTAAACCGCAGCCGTTGAGATATTCATGAGTTTTGAAACTAAGGTAAATGCATTTTCATTACTGACTTCGGACAAGTCTAGCCAAGGTGTAAACAAGTCATTAAATTCCGTATCTGAACTGATACTGAAATCTGCTGTCGCGACATTTCGAGTGATTTGATCAATCAATACTTTATCTGCATTGTTGATATAAACCGCTTGGATATCTGTAGCTGTAACTGCGCTGTTATTTTTCAAAGCCAAGGCTTGAATAATTTTAGCTAAACGCATGGCCACTTTAACCGTTGCGTCGGTATTTGAAATTGTTGCAGCAGGTTTACCCGCGATGCCAGCTGCCAAATCCAATAAGGTCAAGCGTGGAGGTGTCGTACCACTGGCTACATTGGAAATTTGCTTCAAATCTACTTTACCCAAATCAATTCGACGTGATTTTTCACCTTGGACAAAGAAAGTTACGGTATCGCCAATCTTACAAGCACCTGTCGAAACACCTTCTTTTAGATCAAACAAGGTAATGTAGGTATTTTTAACGTCGCTCGAACAATTAAAATTCAGACCTTCAATTGGATAATCTAAAACGAACTCAACACAGCCTTCGGTATTACTTTTACAAGTACCATTGGTTGTACTGGTATCATAAATTTCAGGATTCACATTTGCACTTTCACCGCCACAGCCACTGAGCGCTGCAACCAATGCCGTTAAAGCAAACGGTAATAAAATTTTATTTTTCATCCTAATTCTCTTTCTTATGTCCTTAACGGATTGCTGTTAATTTAAGTTGGCCTTGATTGGTTAATACGCGGCCATCGACGTCTATTGCTGTTGCTAAAGGCGTTAAGAATAAATACTGGCTACCTTTAGGCACTTGAATCACGCCTTCTATTTTTTCATGGTAAAGATGATCCGCTTCACCTTGGTTATTTTTGAATCCACCTGCGCCTTCCATGACACATCCATTTTTGTCTAAAAATACCGCAAATGGCCAATAAAATGTAGGATTTTGTACTTTGGATGCAAATGAATGTATACGAATATTTTGTAATGGTGATTTTAGTTTTACAACTTCGTAGTCAAATTCGTCCGACAATGGTGCTCGAGGCCATAAATTAATATCTTGAGCCAAGTCGAGCTCTTTGGCTTTCTTCATTTTTTTATTCGAAAAACATTGCTGACCTAAACCTTGAATGGTGTCAGCTTGTGAGACTCGATAATACGATGTGGCCAAAGTGATCGGCCCTGTATCTTCGGGTTGATTGCGTTTAAATAAATTATCAATGACGGAGCGACTGACACCTTTTTCACGTTCAATCGTTTGCATCCGCGTTTGCCCCATCTTGCTGTCAATAACGCCTTCGGGCATGGTGTAAAAGCGCTTTTTGCCTTCTAAGTTAAACTCTTTATCTTCAAGATATTCATTATTGACATACTTTTCACCAGCCATCGTCGAAAAGCCTTGCTCTTGTTTTGCCTTAGCCGATTGTTTTGAAGGATGATTTTCTAAGTTTTCACCTGAAGATCGTACGGATTGATCAGTACTGACTACTTTCTCAGCAAGGATGTTTTTCTCGACGACAGGTTTATCTTTTTCAGCTAGAACTTTGGACTGATACGCTTCACGAGGTTGGGTTAGCTCTGATTGCTGTAACTTCTCTGTCCATGCGGTTGAAGGTACCACTTTTGCTGTCGTATCTGCCGCTTGTGCTGACTTTTCAGATTTGCGAACTTTATCCCCTGAGACGTCTTTAATTTTATCTACTGTGACAGCTTTAATTTCATCCCGTTTTTCCGACTCACGTGTACTTAAACTCTGAAACTTCACCGGTTCAGCAGCCTGTGCTGTTGGACTCGTTTGACGCGTCATCGGTGTCTTGGTTTGAGACGGACTAATGCTTACAGATGGTTGAGTAACGTGTTGCTGTACAGATGGTGAATCAATCATTTTAGCTGTAGAACTTTCTTTGGGTTTCTTTACAGCTTTTTCTTGTATTTGTACCACCATTGGGCGCCCATCCGGCCCAATAATGGTATGAAACGCCCCGGCATAGGCATACGACACTTGCACCACAGACAGTACAAGTAACGCGTTTATGAATAAAATCCTTTTCATTCTGTTTGCTTATCCTACCAACGAGTTCTGTAATTTAATCCTAGGATGGTGATTTTCGTATCGGTTTTTACATTCATTCCAGCATATGGGTTTAAAAGTATGTTATTCACACCGGTTAAGTTTGCCAGACTACTACCATTCGCTGGAATATTATCTTTACTGCGTAAAAAGCCGATTGATAAATCTAGATCCGTATCTGCATCAAAACGATATCCAATCCCCATACCAAAGAGTTGCGCACCATTAATTGGTACCATGGTATTTCGCTTACCGTCAGGAATAGAGGTACTCCGTGGTTCATAGCCTGCACGCAATTTCAAACGATCTGTTGCTGAATATTCAATACCGATGCCCCAGTTCCAAGGCGACGTAAATTTCAAAGGTAAGGCCAAAGAATTATCGGTCACATTTTCAGATAATAATTTTGCAATTTTCAGCGCTGAAATTTGACGGTCGAATTCAAAACGGAATTTGTCCCAAGCACGATAATCGGTCCAGCCCACATCAAAATTGATTTGTAAATCAGGCATAACCTTATATTTGATCCCCGCCTGTACATGCTGTGGATATTCAAAATCCATCGAAACCAAACCCGACTCCGAGTTTGGCACAGCATTTGGGAAACCTAAAATTGCAGCTAAAATTTGACCTGTTGGTGATGACATTAATCCCTTAATCATCTCCTGAGGTGCTTTCGCATTTTGTATGCGATAACGACCTTTCATGCGCATTTTCGCTGCACTTTGGTACACCATACCAAAACTAAAATCTTCGCGTGGCTCCCACAAAACCCCTAAGTTGTAACTTGGGCTCAGTGACTGCTCTAAAGCCAATTCCATCTGACCAAATTTGCCAAATGGATTCATCCCTTCTTCGGTATTACACATCCCCAATAGCAAGATGTCGGTAATAATGTCCGAATTTTCCTTAAATGGTGTACAGACGACTTCATCAATCATCCTTAACATGCCGATCAATTCATTGGGAAATCGCAGGTCAGATTTCAATCCAATGGCTTGATAGGACATCCCCACACCACCACCAATCGATAGCTCATCACTGACTTGATAGCCTACTGTTGGCGATAGATAAGTAATACGCTCTAGAGCAACTTGTTGCCCCATGAAATTACCTGGGTTACCATTTTCAGCACCAAAACCCGCAATCAAAGGTGCATAAACAGCTGATGCGAATGTTGCTTTAGAACCCGGTGGATTGTAGGCAATCCCCATCGTTGGCGCGGCAATGGGTTGTCCAGCACCAAAATCCACCATCTTTTTTAAGACAGGTACATATAAGGATGCATATTCAACATCACCAGAAACCTTATCTTTAAAGTCCGTACAAATATCAGCCGTCACTTCAGGACCATCATTACAGACTAATGGATCATCTGAATAACCAAAAACGTTATAACCCGCAGGAACGGTAAATTCACGTTGAATATCAAAGTTTGCAATGATGCCCTGCATATCTGTTTGCAAACCTTCAATCTTAGTTAATGCTGCAGGGTTAAAATGTACTGCACTAATTCCTGGAGGATCCGCAGTTACTGCATTACCTAATGCAAGTGACCGTACATCAACTGAAAGGTTGGTACCCAATTGTGCAAAAGCAGCACTAGAACAGCCCGTTAAAACGATCGCACTAACAAGTGGGCTGAGTCGAATTTTACGCATACGACAGCCCTCTTAACGAAGTTTTTTTCCAAAACCTAGAATATCCAACGGGAAAGACAACCCTAATGACACATCTGGTGCATCTTCAGTTAAACCTAACCCCACCGTACCATTCACAATGGTCTCTGGAGATACACGTACACCTAAAGAAATCGCTAGAGTTGAACTGGTTTGGTCTGCAGGTGAATAGGATTCGCCACTGCTATACGTAAATTCTGCGCCGGTATTGAAACTTTGTTGATATGACATGGTAAGGGAAACATCGTAGTTAAACGAGTATGCAAAACCGAATGCAAAACCGCCACTAATCCCCGGTTCAAACTCTTCAATGACTCGCGAACCACGACGTTGGTTTAAGTCAGTTTCTTTGAAACCATAGTTTGCCGAGACGGATGCAAACAACACAACGGGATCAATATATTTACGTGTGCTGGCACCGATACCTGCAGAATAGTAACCTTTACCTGTTGCTAGATCATTTACAGCATTAATTTCGTATGGACTATCACCAGTTTTCGTGGACAAATTACCAAATAAAATAAGAGGCAAACGACCTTGCTTCAGTGGGAATGGTTCCCAGCGTGCGCCTAAAGAAATATCCCCTAAACCTGCAGTTGAAGTATCTTTTAATAAATCAGTTTTCGCCACTAAAGGCAAAGATGCAGAGAATGTCAAATTATCCATTACACCGTATTGCACGGTAAATGTATTGGTCATTGAGTGTGTGGCATTCTCTTGTACACGGAGTTGATAAAGTTGGCCTTGTGCCATTTCCATATCAAGTTGAGTATCACGGTAATAGGTATAATCGATATCGTAAAAAGATGATATTTCACCTTTTTTAATCAATGAATACTGACGTTCATTCGAGCTAAATACTTCCTGTAAGTTAGCTTCTTGACTCGCATCACCCTCTTGCTGTTGAAGTGCTGTCGATGCCTTTTCAGTGGCAGTAGCACTTTCGACTTGTGGTGCCTCAGCTTGTACTGGCTCTTCAACAGATTCATACTGTCCAATTTCTGGCTCGGCAGCAGCTTCTTGTGCAGTATCAGCTTGGGTTACAGCAGCAGGAGATACAGACTCTTCTACGACTGTCTCTTGTTCAACCGGATCATACTCTCCTAGACTTGGCTCTTCAGCTGCATATGCAACCCCCATCACCACTTGAATACTCATGGCTAGTAGTGTTTTGTTCATCCATTTACGATTCATGTTCCTTCCCACCGTTTTTATTTTTTTAATCTTGACGCTTTGTTATACGCATTCATCTAATTATTTACTCTTATAGTAAAGCCTTAGAAAGTTGTAATTCGATTTACCATAAGACTCCGACTCTTCATTCATATTTTTATCAAGTCGTATCGTAGATGCTTTGTCCGCAATTTTTTCCATATAAAACTGCGGATATTGAATATCAACCAATGCATAACGGTTCACGGTTGCATCTTCAACATGTCGCAAGTCTGTATCTTGCAAAGCCAATAAATTTTTACGTTGCTCAGGTGCAACATTGATTAAGAATAAAGTATTGTTTTCCCATATTTCTTGAAAACGAACTTCATCGAAACTAATATTCCCAAGTGCTGGATCTGCGACATAAACACGCCCATCCTTATAGGCTTTAAAAACCACAAAATGTTTAAAGCCAGCATATGAAATGGGAACAATCGCAGGTTGACCTTGTTTAACTAAATCTGAAAACTCACCTTTGTAGCCCCCACTGTCTAGCCCGACAGCAGCGACAAAACGTTTCATATCTAATAATGAGAAACTACGACGTTCGATAATTTTTTCAGTTTCACCAAATTTCAGCAAACCATTCATGGTCTGTTGCTCAGTTAGCTGTGTCCCTACATAACCATTTAATAAAGTCGTTAAAGCTGCTGAACCACAGCTATAGTCATAGGCTTGCCGAACAATGCCTCGAAATTGATCCTCAATGGCAGGTTTAATTTTTACAGTTTCACGGTGCATCCGAGTAAAGGAATCATTTCGTGAATCCAATGTTTCGGTATAGTGAACTGTTCCGACTGGCTTTTCTTTTAATTCGAAGGACTCTTTGGCAAAGTAATACATCAATGCCGAGCCCACAGCTATCTCTAACATAAGTTCTAACTTTTAGTTATCGGCAATGATGTGCCTTTTTTCATTATTTTTTAGAGCTAAAGCTCTACATCCATGTATTATGCAAGATACCTTTTTTTTTATAAAAAAACAGCATTTTTTTATGCTTTATTGGGTCATTCCGCACATTTTTGTAAAAAAAAGCGCGTGATCAACACGCGCCTTATTTTTGCTCTAAATTAGTTACTAGAAATCGTAATCACAGAACCTGGATTATAAACACCTAAACTAGGGCTATAATATGTTTGCAAGCCTTGAACTTCGATATCACCAATTGAACCAGCAGTACGACTACCTAAATGAACACCTTTCACATAGTTATCAATTGGACCAGAGTTGCTCACCATTTTAATATATCCTTTTGATGTTCCTTCTGCACCATAAACACTAATATCTTGGTTAATGGTTAAGTCTGTTTTACCCGCATCAGCAACTTTTATGCTTTCAATAAAGATTTCACCAGCAGCACGTGTAGCGTTTTTAGTTGATGCATCCAGAATACCTAGATTTTGAATCTCTAAACCACCAATCATAGTTGTATTCAATTTGATCATTGCACCCTGTGGAGCTGCACCAAGTTGAATATTTGCAGCCATCTGACCTGTTTTCAAAGTTAAACCAGAAAGAATTGCATTGTAGTTGCTATCATCACCACCACGACGAATACCTGTTGTACCAGCCGTACCTGATGCAGTCACACCAATTTCACCAATTTTAATATCTAAGCCTGAAACTTGTGCTGCAATATTAACAAATGCTCCACCTTTTGCAGAATTACCAGCATCTGAGTCAATACGTAAATCAGCCAAATTATGACTTGCTAACAAAGCTTGTGAATTCGCAGTAATTACAAGACCATGCTTTTCATTAGCATCACCGGCTATCCCGTTCCCCTTAATTAAAAGAGCACCTGCTACACCTGTACCACCAACAATATTTGTTGAAGAAACTTCTGCATTTGCAGCAAAACCTGTTGGCGTAGGAGGAGTTGTAGTTGTATCAAAAGTAACTTTTGTACCTGTCACAACGTTTTTTGCATCAGTTGCTAAACCGTCATTATCGTGAATGTAAAGTTTCTCGATTGCAACTTTTGAAATACCAATCCCGATGTTAATACCATCTTGACCAGTGGTTGAACTAAGTGCAGCATCGTCCATTGCTTGCATAGCCATAGCATTCGCACTAAATGCGATTGAAGAAACTAGAGCTAATTTAGTGAAATTTTTCATACGGTACTCTCCCAAGAGTATTTATTTTTTTTTGATTTTCAACCACTCGATTTATTCAGCTGTAATATTATTTTGTGACAACTGTTAAACCTTTCCTTGAGTCGTTTGCTCGCTCGATTAAATTATATCCAAGCTAAAATTTGTTCAACTGTCGTTGGTCGCAATCTAATTCTTACCGATAAACGGTATTTGCAAACCAAATGAATTAGGAATGGTATAAAATCCATTTTATTCTTTAAAGTTAATTTTTCTGTTGATGCAAAAGCCGATTTTTTTTAAAAAATTTATTCTTAAACAAACTATTAGTGCTCAAAAAATTTTGCAAGCGCTTGCACCCTTGTCACATGTGATTTTTTTAGAAGATCAAAACCAACCTGTTATTTGCTTTTTGGCAAATCAATATCAGCAATTTAAGAATGATGAACTTAAAACTTATGTCCGTACTCATTTAGATCAATATGAGGAATGTGATACTCAGCCCTTGCAAGATATCGCTTTCCAAGATTTATGTTCAAAATTAGGCAGTGGGTTTTCTGGGGGCTGGGCTGGGTTTATTAGCTATGATTATGCGGCGCAACAACAGATTTACCTGCATGCCAAAGCGCAACCTCGCTTGTTTTTGGGACAATTTTCTAGTTTTTTAAAATTAGAGGATGATGGTTGGTATTTTTATAGTTCTGATCATTCTGCAGCTAAGATTTACGACTACATTGTTCAGTTCATTCAGACAGAGATCACTCAGAATCAATTTAAATTAACGCAAAAATGTACTGCAAGATGGTCCAAGTCAGACTACACAAAAGCCTTTGATCAAGTTCAGGAATATATTAAAGCGGGCGATTGCTATCAAATTAATTTAACCCAAGAATTCACAGCTCAAGCTAAAGGTTCACTCTTAGATACTGCTCAAGAATTTTGGTCACTGACTGATGCACCATATTCAGGCTACTTACGTATTGATGATTTTGAAATTTTAAGTTGTTCGCCTGAACTTTTTATAGATTTTAAGCCTGAACGCAAGATTATTACTAAACCAATCAAAGGCACGATGCCTCGCTATGAAGATCCAGTGTTAGATGAGCAGTCAAAACAACGGTTAAAATCATCTGAAAAAGACATGGCTGAGAATGTCATGATTGTCGATTTACTGCGTAATGATTTGAGTGTTTATGCAGAAACAGGTTCTGTAAAAACACCTAAACTTTTTGATATTGAAAGTTTTAATCAAGTGCATCACATGGTCAGTGAAGTTGAAGCCGTGCTGAAAACAAATGTAAATCCTTTTGAGGTTCTGATGTCGGCACTGCCGGGCGGTTCGATTACCGGCGCGCCTAAAATTCGTGCGATGCAAATCATTGAAGAACTTGAAGGCTCCCCGCGCGGCGCCTATTGCGGCTCGATGGGTTATTTTAATCACGATGGTACAGGCTCTTGGAATATTTTAATCCGCTCTATTCAAAAATACCAAGATCAGGTTTCGCTGTGGGCAGGCGGCGGAATCACCATCGCGTCAGATTGCGATGCTGAATATCAAGAATGCTTTGATAAAGTCGAAGCCATGCTGGATTTGTTAAATACCTGGCATAAACCTGAATAACAAAAAAGCGATTCTATTGAATCGCTTTTTTGATCTATCTATCCCAACTTCCTTTTAAAAAAGGAAGATTAGGCTAGATTTACATTTCGCGGAGATTGCAAAGATTAAGCCAAAATATCGTTTTTCAAAGTATCTACAAGGCGCTGATTTTGTTCATCTGTACCAATGGTGATACGAAGGAATTGATTAATCCGCGGCTTATTAAAATAACGCACGATAATTCCGCGTTCGCGCAAATCAGCAGCCAACTCACTTGCATTTTTATTAGGCAATGATGCAAAAATAAAGTTTGCCGCAGACGGCAATACCTTAAAGCCCAGCTCAGACAGCTGCTCTACAAGCTTTTCACGGCTCGCAATCACCTTGGCATTTTGCACTTCAAAATACGCTTGATCCTCAAATGACGCCACGGCTGCTGCAATCGCAAAACGATCCATCGGATAAGAGTTAAAGCTGTTTTTTACCGCTTCAAGCGCTGCGATTAAATGCGGCTGCGCAATCGCGAAACCAACGCGCAAACCGGCAAGTGAACGCGACTTAGACGTCGTTTGACAAACCACAAGGTTTTCATATTTCGCAACCAAAGCCACAGCAGATTCCGCACCGAAATCGACATACGCCTCATCAATCACAACCACTGAATTCGGATTGGCTTGCAACACTTCCTCAATTGCAGACAAACCTAAAGCAATACTCGTAGGCGCATTCGGATTGGTAATAATGATACCACCATTAGGTTGTTTATAGTCATCCACCACAATTTCAAAGTCATCGTTCAGGGGCAAAATTTTAGTATTGGCAGCTATACCAAAAAATTGGCTATATACCGGATAAAAACTGTAGGTAATGTCAGGATACAGAACCGGCAGTTCTTGCACAAAAAAGGCTTTAAAAATGTGCGCCAGCACTTCGTCCGAGCCATTGCCGACAAAGACCTGCTCAACAGGTACTTGCTGCTGTTTTGCAATCGCTTGCTTTAACTCAGACGCATCTGGATCTGGATATAAACGTAAAACATCAGCAGAATTTGCCAACACTTTTTGTACTGCTTCCACCACTTTTGGCGATGGCGGATACGGATTTTCATTGGTATTGAGTTTTAAAATATTTTGGATTTTAGGCTGCTCACCCGGTGTGTACGGTTCTAATTCACGTACATCAGGGCTCCAAAAACGCATTTGTTCAGAGGTAATATTTGGCATTTTATTTTGCTCTTTTTCACCCTCTCCTAACCTCTCTTGCACTTCGCTTTAAAGGAATCCTTAAAGCTCGTTCAGGGAGAGGAATATTCATTTTATGAGATTTCCCCTCTCCTTTCAGGAGAGGGTTAGGGAGAGGTTTATAGTTTTGGAAAACTAAGTTTTTCACCTAGTCTATATTTAATTACTGATAACGATAGCGTGCTGAACGCGCATGCGCATCTAAGTTTTCCTGCTGCGCTAATGTATCAGCCGTTTTCGCTAAAGTTTTCACGCCATCTTCAGAACACATGATTAAACTTGAGCGCTTTTGGAAATCATAAACACCGAGCGGTGATGAGAAACGCGCTGTGCCAGAAGTAGGCAACA
This sequence comes from Acinetobacter sp. YH12097, assembly GCF_013419225.1. Classification (NCBI taxonomy): domain Bacteria; kingdom Pseudomonadati; phylum Pseudomonadota; class Gammaproteobacteria; order Moraxellales; family Moraxellaceae; genus Acinetobacter; species Acinetobacter sp. YH12097. Next base: position 13,643 of record NZ_VPAN01000047.1, read on the forward strand.
CGTGGTTTGGACCTGCACAATAATCACCAATCGCTTCTGGTGTATAACGCCCCATAAAGATTGCGCCGGCATGGCGGATATCTTCAGCCATTTCCTGTGCTTGATCCAAGCACAGCATCAAATGTTCAGGCGCAACTTGGTTAATCAATTCGGCGCCTTCAGCACGGTCTTTGACTAAAACCAATGCGCCGCGGTTTTCGATTGAAGTACGCGCAATATCCGCTTTTGGTAACGCTTCTAAATGCTTTTCAATCCATTGCTCAACTTGATCTAAAAGTTCTGCATCTGGCGTAATAAATACCGCTTGAGCCACAGTGTCATGTTCCGCTTGTGACAATAAATCCATTGCCAGCCATTCAGCATTGTTTTGACCTTCGGCATAGACCAAAATTTCGGATGGCCCTGCAATCATATCAATACCGACTTGACCAAATACTGCACGTTTTGCTGCAGCAACAAAACGGTTGCCCGGGCCAGTAATTTTGTCCACAGATGGAATAGTTTCTGTACCATAAGCCAATGCTGCAACCGCTTGCGCGCCGCCAATGGTAAATACACGGTGTACGCCGGCTAAGTAAGCTGCTGCCAAAACCAATGGATTCAAATCACCATTCGGCGCAGGCACCACCATAATAATTTCAGGCACGCCAGCAACATGCGCAGGTACAGCATTCATCAATACAGAAGACGGATAAGAAGCTAAACCGCCTGGTACATAGATACCTACACGGTCCAGCGGTGTGACCTTTTGACCAAGGGTATTTCCTAAAGCATCAACATAGGTCCAGCCGTCTTGCTTTTGTGCTTGGTGAAATTCACGAACACGGTTCGCAGCAAGTTCTAAGGCTTCACGCACTTCTGAACTTAAACCATCAAATGCTGCTTTCAGCTGTTCTTGTGTCAGCTCTAATTCTGAGAATTGATGCGCTGGATGTCGATCGAACTGCTGTGTCAATTTAAGAACATGAGCATCACCATACTGACGAACATCAGCAATGATTTGGTCAACGGTTTTTAAAAGTTCTGGATCATTCACAGTTTCAAAAGCCAACAAGTCAGCAAAAGCTTGCTTGAAGTTTTGATCTTGAGTCGATAAACGTCGCATCAATTTACCCACAAGGTAATCTATTGGAAAAGATTAGTTTACCTGTTTTAGCGCAGCTTGTGGACATCTATCGCATGTGTTCATGTGGAGTTTTATTGAAAATAACTTTCGTTAAAATTGGTGAAAATACAGTTTTTATCATTATTTTTTAGTTTTCATAAAAAAACCGCCCAAATTTGAGCGGTTTGATCAGCATAGTTAGCAACTTAACAAATTATGCTTTCTTTGCTTGCTCGCGTTCTTCCACGGCTTTTTCTAGCTGTGCAAGAATCGGATTCAACAAAGTTTGTTTACGTTTAAAGCTTGCTTTGTTCACGATTAAACGTGAAGACACTTTACAGATTTCTTCCAAAGGCTCTAAACCATTGGCACGTAAAGTGTTCCCTGTATCCACAACATCGACGATGTAATCACCTAAACCAACCAAAGGTGCAAGTTCCATAGAACCATACAGTTTGATCACATCAACTTGTTCGCCCAAGCTTGCATAATATTGACGGGTCAAATTGACATACTTGGTTGCAATCTTTAAACGACCGTTTGGACGAACCATGCCGACTTTACCAGCCGTCATTAACTTACAGTTGGCAATTTTTAAGTCCAATGGTTCATACACATTTTGTGCACCATGTTCCATCAGCACATCTTTACCTGCCACCCCAATATCTGCAGCACCATTTTCAACATAAGTTGGTACATCAGAAGCACGTAAAATTAAAATACGTACGTGCTTATGGGTCGTTGGAAAAATTAACTTACGAGATTTATCCGGATCTTCCAATAAGTTAATGCCAGCTGTCTCCAACAATGGCAAAGTTTCTTTTAAGATACGTCCCTTACTTAATGCTAAAGTTAAACCATGATCAAAATTGCCCATTACGTCAAAATTGGGATCATCGTTTCTCATATCGCTCATTAACTTACTCGCTTAATTTGGGCACCTAAACCTTGTAACTTCGCTTCAACATCTTCATAACCACGGTCAATATGATAGATACGGTCAATCAACGTTTCCCCATCAGCGGCAAGTGCTGCTAAAACCAATGAGAAAGAAGCTCGTAAATCAGTTGCCATCACCGGTGCAGCAGATAATTTCTCTACACCTGTAACAACAGCATCATTACCTTCAACCTGAATATTGGCACCCATACGTGCTAATTCAGGTACATGCATGAAACGGTTTTCAAAAATCGTTTCAGAAATTGTAGCAAAACCACGACCAATTGCATTCACCGCCATAAGCTGTGCTTGCATATCGGTTGGAAATTCTGGATGTGGTAAAGTCTGGAAACTTACTGCTTTCGGGCGTTTACCCATCATATCCAGTTCAATCCAATCTTCACCGCGCGTAACTTCCGCGCCCATTTCTTCAAATTTATCTAGCACAGACTCCAACAAGTTTGGATCAGTATGTGTGGTTTTGATTTTACCGCCAGTGATCGCTGCTGCAGCGAGATAAGAACCTGTCTCGATACGATCTGCAACAACGGCATATTCACAGCCATGTAGGCTTTCAACACCTGTAACAACCAAAGTATCTGTGTCCAAACCTTCGATTTTTGCACCCATCTTGATCAACATATTAGCAAGATCGGTAATTTCAGGTTCACGAGCCGCGTTACGAATGGTCGTTACACCGTCTGCAAGAACCGCAGCAGTTAGAATATTTTCAGTACCACCAACTGTGACCATATCAAAGACAACTTCGCCACCTTTTAGACGACCATCCACTTTGGCATGTACATAACCTGCTTCAACTTCGATCTCAGCACCAAGTGCTTCTAAAGCTTTTAAATGTTGATCTACAGGGCGTGAACCAATTGCACATCCACCCGGCAAAGACACTTTTGCACTACCATAGCGCGCCAATAACGGGCCAAGCACCAAAATAGATGCACGCATGGTTTTCACGAGTTCATATGGTGCAAATTGATTATCTAAGCTAGAAGTATCAGCCTTAACCGTATCACCTTCATAACTGATTTGAACACCTAAACCTGCGATCAATTTCACTAAGGTGTTCACATCTTTTAGATTTGGCACATTAGTTAATGTAATAGGTGTATCCGCAAGGATAGTTGCAGCGAGTAATGGCAATGCAGCATTTTTCGCACCAGAAATACGAACTTCACCTTCGAGCTTAGTACCGCCCTGAATCAGAAATTTATCCATTAATTATTAAGCTCCGAATAAGCTTGCTTTGCGCCATTCTTCTTTGGTCATTGCACGAATTGTTACTGCATGTACTTCACCGCTGGCAATGTAGGAGTTCAAAGGTGCATAAACAGATTGTTGACGAGCAACAGGACGTTTGCCTTCAAATTGATCATCGACAATGCGTAGATCAAATTTGCCGCCTTGCCCACTAACTGCAACCTCAGCTTCTGGAAAAGCAGCTTTTAAAATTTCAGTGAGCTGTTCACTATTCATCACAAGACCCCATATAGGACTAACGGTGTAAAACCCGTCATTTTACTATAAATCTAAAAAATAATTCATTAGTCACATACATTATATATAAAAAAAGAGGTTATAAAAAACCTCTTTTTGTACAATTTACAATCTAAACCGTTAAAGGCATATAAATGAGCTGCATTTTTCGATGTTTATGTAATTGTTTTTTTAATTTTTCAGACAATTTTTTGATCGAGGTATACATATCATCAGCGCACGCTTGTGCAAAAAGTTCTGTCCCAGGTAATCGTATAATCGCTTCCGCAATATGATTATCACTACCTTTTTTTGAACGTTTATCAACCTGATGATCTTTAGTCAGTTTGACTTGCATACTATTGACCTGATCTAAATGTTTGGTCATTTCCGCAAATTTAAGACGAATATTTTCTTCTATTGCTGGCGTAATTGTTAAATGATGGCCACGAATTGTAATCTGCATAATTCTATCCCTCACCTTCTTTCAGGACTGGAAAAGTTCAAGCCGAATCATCCAACTCAATATGCGAAGCATACATTTACACAATCAGATCATTTCGGCCATTCCTTATAAAAAAAGAGATTCATTATTTCGTCATAATGAACCTCTAGAATAGTCAGATTTTCAAATTTAGATCAACACTTTTCGCTCTGAAGATGATGGAATATGTAACGATTCACGATACTTCGCAACTGTACGACGAGCAACATCAATACCTTCTGCATTAAGCAAAACTGCAATTGCATTATCAGACAAAGGCTTACGTGTATTTTCTTCTGCAATCAACTTTTTAATTTTTGCACGAATTGCCGTCGAAGACGCTTCCCCACCAGACGATGTTCCAACATGACTTGAGAAGAAATATTTCAACTCAAATAATCCACGTGGTGTGAGCATATATTTATTTGTGGTTACACGGGAAACTGTGGATTCATGGAGTTCAACTTCTTCCGCAATATCTCGCAGGACCAAAGGCTTCATTGCCTCAGGCCCTTGTTCAAAGAACGCTCGTTGATGCTCCACAATACAGGTTGCCACTTTTAATAAAGTTTTATGTCGTTCATCAATGCTTTTAATGAAATTCTTAGCTTCAAGCATTTGATTACGTAAATATTGATTATCGTCACTTTGATCTGCACGCTTGATCATATTGGCATAGAAAGAATTCACTCGTAGCTTTGGCATTACATCAGGATTTAACTGTACCAACCAATGTTCATTCTTTTTTAGCACCACTACATCTGGAATTTGATAGTCTGAATCTTTATCTTCAAACTCTTGCCCTGGATGTGCTTTTAATGTTTTTAACAAAGAAATGGCTAGTTTAAGCTGTTCCGTATTTAAACCGGTTTGCTTAATCAACTTGGGTAATTCATTACTAATCAGCAATTCATAATTTTTCAATAATAAAATAGCTTCATATCGATATTCGATATGCTCAGGAAGATTTTCAACTTGTACCATTAAACATTCAGCGAGATTACGTGAACCTACCCCTAAAGGATCTAGACGCTGAATATGCTTTAAAACCACCAAAACTTCGTCATCTTCGACTTCTTCTTCATAATCCATAGAATCTAAAAGATGCTGAACAGATTGGGTAATTTCATTTAAGTCACAATCTAAAAAACCTTTGTTATCTAAAGCATCGATAATACAGTGTGCAATTAGTTTATCGATCACAGAAAAGTGTAAAAGATTAACTTGCTCAAGCATATGTGCTTGTAAACTTTGATGCCCCTGCCGATTATCTTCGCGCTCTTCAAATTCAGCAGCACCTAAACTTGTAGGTTGATGCGTATAAACATCATCCCACTCCGTATCTACCGGTAACTCATCAGGCAAATGATCGGCATTTAATTCATTGGTTAAGTCTTTATTTTCCCTTTCTTGTTCTTGTAAGCTATTTAAACTTTCAACGGTATTTTGTTCTTCAACTTTCTCTAATAGAGGATTACTGTCGAGTTGGATTTGAATTTCTTGTTCCAATTCCAAACTTGAAAGCTGTAATAAACGAATGGCTTGTTGTAATTGAGGTGTTAATGATAAGGAATTGGCAACCTTTAACCCCATCGCTAATTTCATTAATAACTCCCCCTATAATTAACCGCACTTTATAAGCAATTTTTATGCCGTTTTATTTTTTATAGCATAATTTCGAAGAGAACGCCCGATTTTTTGTCTTTTTTAGACACATTATTCAGCTAATTTATTCTTTTATTAGGAACAATTCGCCTTATAAATTAACTATATAATTAGATTTCTTATTCATTTTACTCCGGCTGTCACTGTATTTTTTGTTTTCCATTGTTCTTGTTATTTTTCCCGACATAAAAAAACACCCCCTGAGATATCAGGGGGTGTTTCGAATAATGAGCTGGCGATGACTTACTCTCACATGGGTAACCCCACACTACCATCAGCGCTAAGAGGTTTCACTTCTGAGTTCGGGAAGGGATCAGGTGGTTCACTCTTGCTAT
>NZ_VPAN01000048.1:0-19624 GCF_013419225.1 Acinetobacter sp. YH12097
TGATGGGAGAGAATGTTCAAGAGTGGATTCTAAATGTTCAGATAAAGACATAAAAAAATGAGCGTATTTACATACACTCATTTTTACTACATTTTACTAAAATTTGCTTAACTGACTGGCATTACTCCGAAGAGTGCTTTTTTGAATGATTCTGTAATCAGAATTTAGGCATCAATATCCGCATTTAACGCATTTTCTTCAATGAAAGCACGACGTGGTTCCACATCATCACCCATCAAGCAAGAGAACATACGATCAGCTTCAATCGCATCCTGTACCGTTACTTGCAGCATGTTACGGTTCTCAGGATCCATCGTAGTTTCCCAAAGCTGTTCAGCATTCATCTCACCCAAACCTTTATAGCGCTGAATCATCATGCCACGGCGTGAGTCTTGTAGGATGTTTTGCCAAACCTGATGGAAGCTACTCACTGGAATTTTGCGCTCGCCTTTTTGCAGGTAAGCACCTTCTTCCAATAATGTGAACCAACTCTTCGAATTTTTGAGCAAACGCGCATATTCACCTGAACCCAATAGACCTGAATCTAACAAGTATTGGTGCGGTAAGTTATGAACATAGATGGTAATACGCGGGAAATAGGTCGCTGACTTATTGCCTTCGGTATCTTCATGCTCAAACGTTTCTAAGCTTAATTCAGGACGTAAGCTAGGCTGAGTTTTCTCAATATTGGCACGTAGCTGCTCCCCCCAAGTCTGTACATAGTCTTGGTTATTTGCTTGATCTAACTTAAAGCCTTCTACTGCCAATAAACCATCCAACACACTTGCAGGATAACGTACAGTCAGACGATGCAAACTCTTTTGAGAGGTTTGATAATCCGCAATCACACCCGCTAAAGCCTCACCACGAATGGCTGGTGCTTCTGCACTGATGTGTAATTCAAGCTCATCAATTGCATTTGAAATCAGGTAAGTCTCAAGCGCATCATTATCTTTGATGTACTGTTCTTGCTTGCCTTTTTTCAGCTTATACAACGGTGGCTGTGCAATATAAATATATCCACGTTCCACAAGTTCTGGCATTTGACGGAAGAAGAAGGTCAACAGTAGCGTACGAATGTGCGAACCATCGACGTCAGCATCGGTCATGATGATGATTTTGTGATAACGCAGTTTATCTGGGTTATATTCCTCACGGCCAATACCACAACCTAAAGCAGTAATCAGTGTTCCCACTTCTTGTGAAGAAATCATCTTGTCAAAACGTGCACGTTCCACGTTGAGGATTTTACCTTTCAGCGGCAAAATCGCTTGCATCTTACGGTTACGGCCTTGTTTTGCAGAACCGCCCGCAGAGTCACCTTCGACTAAGTAAAGTTCAGACAATGCAGGATCTTTTTCCTGACAATCGGCCAATTTACCTGGCAAACCAGCAATATCCAGCGCACTCTTACGACGTGTCATTTCACGTGCTTTACGTGCTGCATCACGCGCACGTGCTGCATCAATAATCTTGCCTGCAATCGATTTAGCGGCTTGTGGGTTCTCTAAAAGATATTCAGCAAATGATTTATTCATCGCTTGCTCAACCGCAGTTTTCACTTCGCTCGACACCAATTTTTCTTTGGTTTGCGAAGAGAATTTTGGATCAGGCACTTTCACCGAAACAATCGCAGTTAAACCTTCACGGGCATCATCACCAGAAACCGCCACTTTCTCTTTTTTGAGTAAGTTTTCGCTTTCCATGTAGCTGTTTAAGCCACGGGTTAATGCAGCACGGAAACCCGCTAAATGCGTACCGCCATCTTTTTGTGGAATGTTGTTGGTAAAGCAACGAACATTTTCCTGATAAGAATCGTTCCACTGCAATGCAACTTCTACACCAATGCCATTATCCGCTTGAGTGGTAAAATGGAAGATATCATTCAGATGAGTTTTGCCTTGGTTGATATATTTTACAAACTCAGACAAACCACCTTCATAGTCATAAACGTGCTCTAAATTGATACGTTCGTCACGTAGCACAATTCGCACACCTGCATTCAGGAACGATAATTCACGTAAACGACGCGCCAAAATATCGACATTAAAAATCGTTTGACTGAAGGTTTCAGCACTTGGCCAGAAACGTACACGTGTACCTGTACGATCTGTCTCACCCACCACTTTTAATGGATACACGGAATCACCGTGTTTATATTCTTGCTGGTGGATTTGACCTGCACGATGAATGGTTAATTCGAGCTTGCTTGAAAGCGCATTCACCACGGATACACCTACACCGTGTAGACCGCCTGAAACTTTATAGCTGTTATCGTCAAATTTACCGCCCGCATGCAGAATCGTCAAAATCACTTCTGCTGCAGAAACACCTTCTTCTGGGTGAATGTCGGTAGGAATACCACGACCGTTATCCGATACGCTTACAGATTCATCTTCATGAATGGTTACATTGATCTCGTCACAATGACCTGCCAACGCTTCATCAATTGAGTTATCGACAACTTCAAACACCATGTGGTGTAGGCCAGTACCATCGTCAGTATCACCAATATACATGCCCGGACGCTTACGTACAGCGTCTAGACCACGTAATACTTTGATGCTAGAGGAATCATAAGCTTTTTCTATGGTTTGTTCTGTTTGAGAAGCAGCTTGATCTTCTGAACTCATGGTTTCTCCCTAGTGAAAAATAGGTCTATCCAAAGGTGGTATTTCATTGCACAACAGCCTGCACCGAACCATTTTCAACTTTGAATAATTGATAAGAAATAGATAAATCATGTAAGTGTTTTTGCACTGAATCATGGTCTAAAGTGGTAATAAAAACTTGACTACCAAGATGGCTTAAACGCTCAATTAAACGCTGTTGTGCGGTTAAATCTAATTCTGCTGTCAGATCATCTAATAATACCACAGTTTCCTTATTACAAGCATGTAGCATTGCAATCTGTGACAGTTTTAACGCCATGATCAATAACTTTTTTTGCCCACGAGAGAGCACAACATCTGCATCCCCCATAGCGGTTTTTAACCTTAAATCTGCACGGTGCGGACCATACTCAGTATAGCCACGTTCGCAGTCTTTAAAGTGCTGATTGGTCAGATCATTCAACAGCCCTGTTTCGGCATGAAAGCCTGCACTATATTCCAACGTCACTGTTAAATGCGGCAATAAGGCTTGGAGATCTTGTTGGAAATATCGAGTCCACTGTTCCACCACATTACTGCGCAGACTATGTAATATCTCACCATAATCACTGAGCATTTTGTTCCACGGTTCTAAGTCAGACAGACTCAAATGACGTCGTGATTTCAGCAAACTATTCCGCTGTTTTAATGCCCGTGCATAATATTGCCATGCATGGTAAAACTCCGGTTCCACGTGGAACATCAACCAATCTAAAAGTTGACGTCGTGGCTTCGCACCATGATCAATAATATCGGTACTTTGTGGATCGATGAGTTGTAGCGGTAAAATCTTGGCCAACTGCCCTTGTGTCCCCACAAGGTCGCCATTGATTTTTATCACTTGCTCGCCCGACTGCATTTTTTGCATACCAATGCGGTCTGTTGCAGACTGCGCAAAGACGACAGCGTCAGGGCTGTTATTTTGAATATAATTTTTCGGAATATGGGTTCGAAAAGAACGTCCTGTTGCCAGCAAATGTACTGCTTCTAATACAGAAGTTTTGCCTGAACCATTTTGCCCATAAAAGACATTAAACGGTTGCAACCCAGAGAGTGCAACCGTCTTTAAATTTCGAACACGTTCTACATGTAAACGCGTGATATGCATAATAATTGAGACGTCAGTCCGAATTAAACACGCATTGGCATCACAACATAGGTTTGATCTTGTTGTTGTGGATCTTGTACCAATACAGATTGGTTGGCTTCTGTCATGGTCATTGCAACATCATCACCATCCAATACATTCAGAACTTCCAATAAGTACTGTGCATTGAATGACATTTCCATCGGTGCATCAGCATATTGAATTGCGAGATCTTCGATAGCTTCATCTTGCTCAGGGTTATTGGCACGAAGTTGTAAAGTGTCCGCATCAAACTTCAAGAATACGCCGCGCAATTTTTCATTACTTAAAATCGCCACACGTTGTAGTGATTGTTTAAATACATCATGTGCAATGCGCACATTTTTATCACCACCACGTGGAATCACACGGCGGTAGTCAGGGAATTTACCATCGATCAATTTTGTGGTGAAACGTACGGTAATATCACCCTGCTCTTTATCACGGCTGGCAATGGTAATCGTTACATTTAATAATTCACGACCAATTAACAACGATAATTGCTCGTCTTCAACACTCAATAGACGCTGCAATTCACCTACAGCTTTACGTGGAACAATCGCTTGCATTGCTTGTGTCGCATTCGAGCTTGCCACTGTTTCACACATCGCTAAACGGTGACCATCGGTCGTTACTGCACGCAATTGATTTTCATCAATTTCAAGCAAAGTACCCGTCAAATAAAAACGCACATCTTGAACCGCCATGGCAAAAGACGTTTTTTCAAATAAACGCTTTAACTCACGTTGAGTCACACCGACTTGAGTGCCTTGAGTATTTTCAGTGGTTAATAATGGATAGTCTTCTGCAGGCAAAGTACCCAATACAAAACGACTGTTGCCCGATTTTAAAATACAACGTTGATCTTCAGTAATTTGCAAATCAATCAATGCCGCTGACGGTAATGATTTACAGATATCCATCAATTTACGTGCAGGAACAGTCGTCACTCCTGCTTGTAAACATGCACCTTCAGTAAGTGGTGTGCTTGCAACCAGTTCCACTTCAAGATCTGAACCGGTAATGGTCAAAGCTTGCTCAGTTACCTGTACTTTTACATTGGATAAAATATTTAAGGTATGGCGACGTTCAACCGCTCCTACGACATGTGATAGAACATTCAGTAAGCTTTCTTTCGCGATTTTTAAACGCACGATACATTCCTCTAAAAACTGAAGATAGACAAAATAAATTAATTTTTTAGCAGTGTACTATGCGGCAGAATATACCGCATTGCAAGAACAGAATTTGAACGAAAAGACTTAACTTTGCAGCAGACGTTGCAAGTTTTTATAGTCCTCATTGAAGATTGGATCTTCTTCACGCAGGCTTTGTACTTTTTCACAGGCATGCATCACAGTACTGTGGTCACGATTACCAAAAGCCATACCAATTTCAGGGAAACTATCCCCTGTCAGTTCACGTGCTAGCCCCATAGCCAACTGACGTGGACGTGCATAAATACGTGTACGTTTTGGACCAACCAATTCTTTCAATGGAATACGGAAATATTCACTCACCACACGCTGAATATTTTCCGTGCTGATGGTGCGCGCACGAATTGCCAACACATCTTTTAACGATTCACGCACCACATCTAGATCGATTGGGGTGCCTTTAAAACGAGAAATGGCTACGACTTTATTCAGCGCACCTTCTAGTTCACGGACATTAGCAACCACTTGTTGAGCAATAAACAGCGCACAATTCCGTGGAAGTTCCACCCCATTGCTTTCCGCTTTTTTCAGTAAAATTTCAATACGGGTTTCAATATCAGGCGGTTCAACACCCACCGATAAGCCCCATGAAAAACGTGAAACCAAACGTGGATCTAGCTCAGTCAGTTCTTTTGGATAACGATCTGAGGTTAAAATGATTTGTTTAGATTCATCCAATAACGCGTTGAAGGTATAGAAAAACTCAACTAAGCTGGCCTCTTTACCCGCCAACAAATGAATATCATCCACCAATAACAAATCTAGCGAACGACAGTTTTTCTTGAATTCTTCGACCTTACCTTGCTGTAGCGAGCTCACAAAGTCTTGTACAAAACTTTCAGCCGTCATGTACATCACACGTGCATTCGGCTTCGCTTGCAATAATGCATTACCTACGGCTTGCATTAAATGGGTTTTACCTAAACCAGTCGGTCCATATAAAAATAACGGGTTATGCTGCGAAGCACCGGGCTGCGTCAAGACTTTACGACAGGTTTCTGCCGCCATCTGATTGGAACGGCCTTCAACAAACAAGGAAAAGGTAAATAATGGGTTAAGCTGACGCTTACGGTTATTTTTTGAAGACGTCTCTTCTTTTTCTTTTTTAGGACGAGTCGGTGCCGATACTTGTGGTGTTGACTCTAATGCTGCGGTGGTTGTTGCTGGTTGTTCAGCTGCAGATAAAATTGCACCAGGCCGTGAATCGACCAAAATCTCAACTTTACGTACCCGACCTTCAGACAACTGTTCCGCTAAAATTGAAATCAGTTCTAAATGGTGCTCTTGAATATAGCGTGTCCAATACGGATTCGGTGCGTAGAGTTTTAGACTATCACCTGCATCTTCTGCCACCAGTGGGCGTATCCACATTGTATAGACATTTCCTGAAAGCTCTTGTCGCAAGCGAGTTAAGCAGTCTGTCCAAAGCATGTGAAACCCCTATTTCAGTCCATTGTACGTAAAAAAATAATTCAACCCCGCCTAAGCGGGCAGCCATTCTAACCATCTTATCCACATCTGTCATGAACAAATCAGTCGAAATCGATCAAAAAAACGCAAATTGAGTTTAAATTTAAATTTAAATCACGTGTGGATAAGTTTATCCGCAAGCTGTGGATAAATTGTAGCACAAAGTTATCCACAAACTATCAAAATTATAAAAACATCGTTATCCACAATGTAATTATTTGTTTTTTAAATCTAAAAATACGTTTTCCACAGAAAATATCAACACTAATAGTAATAAATTTAAATTTTAAAATTTGAATTTATTTATAAGGTCGACCCATTCTGGGGATAACTTGATGGTTGGTTTAAATTCAAATTTAAATTCATAAAAACCAATTCACAAATTTGAGATTGTGGATAAATCTGTGAGTAAACTTGAAGATAACTTGAATAATTAATATATACAATGATTTAGTTTGTGAATATTTTAATTTAAAACTTTCTGACTGATTTCTAATCCTTATATTATCTTGATATATCACAGCCTAGATTTTGAAAGAAAGCGTGTTTTTCATTGACAGCTCAAGCAATGAGCACTAAAATCGCGAACCTTTACTGAAAGATCATTTGTGGAGTTTCGATATGAAACGTACTTTCCAACCTTCTGAGTTGAAACGTAAACGCGTTCATGGTTTCCGTGCTCGCATGGCTACTAAAGCTGGCCGTCAAGTATTAGCGCGTCGTCGTGCAAAAGGTCGTCACAGCTTAACTGTTTAATTTCAGTTAAGACTGTCAAGACTTGGGTGTTATGACAACACTTTACGGCTTTAGCACAGATGTGCGAATACACTGTGCTGCCGATTATAAAAGTGTGTTCGATGGTGCGCTTTTTAAAGTGCATCAACCCCATTTCTTATTTCTAGCAAAAATCTCCGAACAGCCGAATAGCCGTTTGGGTATTGTTGTTGCTAAGAAAAAAGTGCGCCGCGCACATGAAAGAAATCGAGTAAAACGACTTGCACGCGAAAGTTTTCGCCTGCATCAACAGCAGTCTAATGTATTAGATATTGTCGTTATGCCAAAAATGGGCATAGAGGCGGTACCGAATGCAGAGTTGCATCAGCAATTACAATTTGCTTGGCAAAAATTGCAGCGCCTTGCAAATAAGCATAAAAAAATAGCTACCTCCCCACAAGCGTAGAGATGACCAATGGTTCGTTTACTGCATTGGCTCATTCGTTTCTATCAGATTGCGATTAGTCCTTTATTGGGACCACGCTGTCGTTATATTCCAACATGTTCTCAATATTCTTTGGAAGCAGTCCATCAACATGGTGCTGTACGTGGAGTGTGTCTAGCTGTTCAGCGTATTTGCCGTTGTCATCCTTGGGGCGGTTCAGGCTATGATCCTGTTCCATCAAAAGCAATTCGTTTTATTTCATTTCAGCAAATAGATTCTCAAACGCTTCACGTTGCTGTACCCTTTCGTGAACGTTTATTGAACCAAAATCACTCTAACCATTTGGGGTAATACCTATGCAACAATGGGCCAGGATTGCAATTCTAGGGGCCATGTTTGTTGTCGCATATTTGCTCATTTTGGCTTGGCAGAAAGATTATGGAAATGCGGAACAAAAACCTCAGCAAAATGCTGCGGTGGTAACGCATGAAGTATCTGCCGATTTACCAAATGGCCAGACAGCTACGGCTGCTACTGATGTGCCGCAAGCAAATAATGCTGCTACACAACAAACAACAGATGCCACTGCACCTGTTAGTCAACAGTTAATTTCAGTACAAACTGACCTTTACCATCTTTGGATTAATCCAAAGGGTGGCGATATTGTTCGTATTGAATTACTCAATCATGACAAAAATAAAGACAGCGACGAACCGTTTGTAATGCTTGAAAGCGATGCAAAACGGACTTATGTTGCTCAGTCTGGCTTAATTGGTCTTAATGGCCCTGACAGCAATCCGAAAGGACGTCCGACGTATGAGATTGAAAAATCTTCATATACGTTAAATGACGCAAAAACTGTGAAGGGTAAAGATGGACAAACAGCAAAAGTTTTGTCAGTACCGATGGTTTATAAAACAGCAGATGGTGTAGAGGTTATTAAAACCTTTAACTTCACTGAAGGTGAATACCCTGTTGTCGTGAATCATAAAATCGTGAACCGCAGTGCTCAGAACTGGCAAGGTCAGATGTTTGGTCAGCTTAAACGCGACAACTCTGAAGATCCAGGTAAATCTGATCAAGGTATTTTCACTTTAGGTACATTCCTTGGTGGTGCATGGGGTTCGCCTGAAGAACATTACAACAAACTTAAATTTGCTAACTTCAATGAAGAAAAATTGAATGTTGAAGCAACTGGCGGTTGGGTTGCAATGGTTCAGCATTACTTCGTGAGTGCGTGGATTCCTGGACAGATCAAATTAACGCAAGCCAATGGTCAACCTTATGCTGCGAAACTTGAGTCACGTAAATCTACCGATGATATGAACATTATTCAGTTCACTTCACCTGCAATCAATGTTCCTGCAGGAACTGTGGCAGAAGTAGATGCAACGTTCTATTCAGGTCCAAAAATCCAATCTGAATTAAAAGAATTGGCGGTTGGTTTAAACCAAACTGTAGACTACGGTTGGTTATGGCCTATTGCGAAATTATTGTTTGTCGGTCTTGAGTTTTTCCACGGTTTAGTGGGTAACTGGGGTTGGTCAATTATTCTATTGACGATTCTGGTGAAACTGATCTTGTGGCCATTGTCGTCGAAGAGCTACCGCTCTATGGCGAAAATGCGTGTGATTGCACCTGAAATGCAACGCATGAAAGAAGAGTTCGGTGAAGACCGTATGCGCTTCTCGCAAGAAATGATGGCATTGTACAAACGTGAACAAGTGAATCCACTGTCGGGTTGCTTGCCGTTATTGCTCCAAATGCCGATCTTCCTTGCTTTGTACTGGGTATTGATGGAGTCTGTTGAACTACGTCATGCGCCATGGTTAGGTTGGATTCAAGATTTATCTGCGATGGATCCATGGTTTATTTTGCCGCTATTAATGGGCTTGACCATGTTCATTCAGCAAAGTTTGAACCCACAACCGGCTGATCCAATGCAGGCGAAAGTCTTCAAAATCATGCCAGTGATCTTTACGGTATTTATGTTGTTCTTCCCTGCAGGCCTTGTGCTTTACTGGATCTGTAACAACAGTATTACTATTCTTCAACAAGGTTTGATTAACAAATCAGTTGAAAAAGACCGTTTAAAACGAGAAGCGGCTGACTCAGCAAACTAAGCATTGCTGATGGGCTGAATAAATCCGCTTAAGATGGTAATCTTAAGCGGATTTTTCTTTATCTGTCGTTTGAAAATTTTTAGGTGAATTTTATGTTAAACCGAACCACCATCGCAGCAATTGCCACACCGCCGGGTCGTGGTGGTGTCGGCGTGATTCGCCTGTCTGGTCCCCAATCTTATGCCATTGCAGAAGCATTAACGCAGCAATCCTTACCACAAGCACGTTTTGCTGGTTTCCGTAAGTTTTATGATGCATCGAATGAAATCATGGATGAAGGTTTGGTGATTTGCTTTCCAAATCCGCACTCCTTTACGGGTGAGGATGTGGTGGAGCTTCAAGGTCATGGCGGCCCCGTTATTCAAAATGCATTATTGGCACGGTTACTTGAATTGGGTGCTATTGCTGCGAAAGCGGGCGAATTTTCAATGCGCGCCTTTGAAAATGGCAAAATGGACTTGGTGCAAGCCGAGGCGATTGCCGACCTGATTGATGCCACCTCACAAGCAGCGGCACGTTCAGCGGTACGTTCATTACAAGGTGCCTTTTCGAGCAAGGTCAATACGGTGCTAGAAAAACTTATCCATTTGCGTTTGCATGTGGAAGCAGCGATTGATTTTCCTGAAGAAGAAATCGACTTTTTGGCGGATGGTAAGATTTTGGGCTTATTGGATGAAGTGGCAAGCTCGGTCCATGCTGTACAGCAGTCTGCTCGTCAAGGTCAGTTACTACGTGAGGGTTTACAAGTGGTGATTGCCGGTAAACCCAATGCAGGTAAGTCATCTCTACTCAATGCTTTGGCGGGTGTGGAACGTGCGATTGTGACGGATATTGCAGGTACGACACGTGATGTTTTACATGAAAAAATCAGCCTCAATGGTTTGCCGATTACTTTGACCGATACCGCTGGTTTACGTGAAACCGGTGATATCGTCGAAAAAGAAGGGATTCGCCGCGCAATTAAAGAAATTGAGCAAGCTGACTTGTTACTTTTGGTCTATGACTTAAGTCAGGGCGAAGATCCACTTCAATTGGCTCAAGCGTACTTCGCGGATCATATTGAACCGAAGCGTTTGATGCTGATTGGTAATAAATGCGATTTGACGGGATCTACCGCAGAAATTACCGATTTAAACGGTTTTCGACATATTCGTGTTTCGGCTAAACAAGAAACCGGCGTTCAAGCGCTTATTGATGCGATTACAGCGCATGCAGGCTTTCAACCAGAAGAAGATACCTTTATTGCTCGAACACGCCATTTAGACGCAATGAAGCGCACGCAGCGCTATCTTGCAGAAGCACGTGAGCAGTTGGTGGTTTATCATGCGGGTGAGTTGGTAGCCGAGTCTCTACGTTTGGCGCAAAATGCCTTAGGTGAAATTACGGGCGATTTCAGTGCAGATGATCTACTCGGTAAGATTTTTGGATCGTTCTGTATCGGAAAGTAATTTCAATTTAAGTCAATATTCCAATAAGTTCCAATAAATTACTATATGAATTAAATAGCATTAAGTTTTAATAACTTAGTGCTTTTTTTATGCCTTTTTATTGTTCCAATATGTTCTATACGTTCATCTAGTGCTATGATTTTTTTAGTCACCTACTAGCTACGTGACAATAAAACCTTATTTTCATGCCTGAGTGACTAGAGTAATGCCAAAAATGAACGGCCTGTTTTTCTCTACTGATAGAGAGATTCAAAACCTGAAACCACAGGACAAGCGATATTCAGTTAAAGACAAGCTGAATAATGGCCTGTTTATTGAGGTGAAGGAATCAGGCGTTAAGTCGTGGCACTATCGTTATTCACTGGCAGGCAAGCAAGAAAGGCTTGTTATAGGCCGTTATCCTGACTTGTCATTGAAGGATGCTAGACAGGTTCGAGATGAGTCAGCCTCATTGGTGGCTAAAGGTATTTCACCTAAACAAGATAAGGCCAAGCCTAAAGGCATTTTGTTTAAGGACTACGGCGAACGCTATTTAAAAGAAGTCATTAAAAAAGACCGTAAAGACCCTTACAACATGGTTTTATGCCTGAGCAATGATATTTATCCGATGATGGGTCACATTCCATTAGATCAGGTCACTATTGAAGATATACGCCGTACTATATGGCGCAAAAAAGAACAGGGATATGATGCAGCAGCTAACCAAGTCAGAGGCTTGTTGAAGCGCATGTTTGATTATGCAATGACTTTGGGCCTTGTACCTTACAACCCTGTTTTGGCTATCCCATCACGGCACGTACACAAGGCAAAGCCTAGAGATAGATATTTAAGTACAAATGAAATCCGCACCTATTACACCACCCTCCTAAACTCAAGAATTTACCGACCTAGAAAGCTGGGCCTTTTGCTGTCATTGCTTACATTGGTTAGAAAGTCAGAGCTATTGAGGGCTAAATGGGAGCATATCGACTTTGATAGTCGTATATGGCTTATCCCTGAAACCAAAGCAGACAGCACGACAGGCCATAGCCGTGAAATGGTCGTTTATATGTCGGATCAGGTGATGGAGATATTTAAGGAACTCAAAGCGATTGCAGGCAATGAGCCTTTTGTATTTGTAGGTAGAAAGTCAGGTACTCATATCAGCCATAATGCTTTTAATACGGCGCAAAAGGCAGCACTGGCATTAACAGACTTACCACCGTTTACTGTGCATGATTTACGCCGTACAGCGAGTACACACTTAAATGAACAAGGTTTTAATAGTGATGCAATCGAAGCCTGTCTAAACCATACAGCCAAAGGTGTAAGGGGGGTATATAACAAGGCAAAGTATGAAAAAGAGCGTACAGAGATGATGCAGAAATGGAGTAATCATATTTTTAGTGTGATTTATGAACCGAATCTAATCTTTTTTAATCAGGTTAAAGGAGCTTAATTGTATCTAATTGTAACTTGATGAATATTTTAAATTATTGAGGAAAAATAGGGAAAAATAGGGAAAAGTATAAAATGCTATTAAATGCCGTAAAGAATCAGATTATTTAATAACCGATAAGCAGCATATTAATGATGCTGCGCGACAAGATTAAGCGCAGTTGTTAGGTAAAGATGTAGCCATTTATGCAAAACTCTTATACGATTAATTACACGGAGTTCCAGTGTATTTAATAGGAACTTATTGAATGTCTGATGCGTTTATTCTGCTAACCACAGAACAAATCTACAGACAAAGAAAAAGAGCCAAGCAACACCACATCGCTTGACCCTTTTTTTGGAACAGGTGGCTTTAGCAACACCACATCGCTAAACGCCATTAATTTTTAACCGCCGTGACAGGCACAAAACTAAAGGAACTTTAGAAATGTAAAACGATTAAAAACTAATTTTGTTAAATTGGTTTAACAGTATTTATAGTAGTTCAAACATGGCATAAGTCAATAAGAATGTTCATAAAGGTGAACATTCTTTGCTAGTCATTAGAATCTATTGAACAGCTATATACTGCTATATCTAATTAATAAAACTTAGTTTTTCCCTCTTAATTACTTTCTATTCCCTATTTTGTGTCTAGGCATTTCCAATCTTGGAGAATGTTTAGATGACTTTATCTAAAGAACAAAAAATCGAAAATGTACGCCTGATCCGCCGTAAAGAAGTGCAGGCCAAAACTGGCTTGGGTGCATCGTCAATTTACGCAATGATGCAAAAAGGCACGTTCCCGAAAGCAGTCAATATTTCTGAACGTCGAGTTGCCTGGATTGAATCCGATGTAGACCAGTGGATTAATGAACGCATAGCAAGCCACAAAGCCACCATTGCAACGATGGAGGCTTGAGCTATGGAAATTACTCTACAGGATGCAATTAGCATCACCCAGCAGGCACAAAGCAGACTTGAGCAGATCAGCCATGCAGTAAACGGCGAGCAGATAAAGAGCCTTTTTACTGATGTATCTGACTTCACTTGCTTGGCCCTTGATTACTTGCCTGATGAACTTAAAACCGAAGCCAATGCAAGACAGATTGAACAGGCAATTGACCTGCTAGACCATGTTTCTATCCGAGCATCCGAATTAAGTGCAGAGGTATTTTCTAAGCCTTATTCAATTGATGACTACCTAAAGGCTGAGGCCAGCAAGCTAAATACCTTTTTACGCTTAGCACTGGAAACCTTGAGCATTACAGACCCAGCCGATCTATACGCCTACGCCCTTGCCTCATATTGTCAGACTGGCGAAGCGGATGAAGAAGCAGATTTAATCGTAAATGATAAATCTATGAAGTTTTTAGAGGTTAAAGGCTTTAACGGAACAATTAAAGAGCTACTCAGAGAACATGCTGACATGGTGAATAAATCAGGCGTTAAGGACGTTCTGATAATCCACATCGGAACGATTCACAAGCTGACTGATGCACTGTCAGGAATGGGAGCATAAGAACATGAACAACACCCAATTAAAACAAGTCCTAGCACACCTTAAACAAGGCAAAACTCTTTCACAGGCTGAGGCTATCGACCTATTCAACTGCTACCGCCTGAGCGCAATTATTCAGCGTTTACGAAATGCAGGCTATGACATTGTGACCCATAACGAGCGCAATAAGTCAGGTATTGGCCGTCATGCACGGTATGAGCTTGTTAAAGAGGTGGCAGCATGAATTCAGCTATTTTTAATTTCAATGAACACGGCGTTCGTGTTGCCTTTGATGTAAACGGACAGCCTTTGTTTTGTCTGCCTGATGTTGGTCAAGCCTTAGATATTAAAAACGCGACAGCAAGCCGTTTTAAGCTAAATCCAAAGGGGGTACATGAAATGTATACCCTTACAAATGGCGGTACTCAAAAGCTAACTTTTGTCAGTGAAGAAAACCTGTACCGCATTGTATTTAGATCGACTAAACCCGAAGCATTGAATTTCCAAAACTGGGTATTTGCTGATGTACTGCCAAGCATCCGCAAGACTGGGAGCTATTCAGCACGGCAGACAGCCTATGAAGAACTGAACCGCCTATGTATGCAAGCAAAGACCCAAAAGGCTAAAGGTTCATTTCATGGCACTGGCTTGGCAAACCACCGCTATTCAATGCGAGATTTAAACCTAAGAATTACAACATGCAAAGCAAATTTACAGCTAACTTTTGAGGGTATACACAATGATTGAACATGTAGACCCTGAATTTTTCAAAGCCTTTGACCATTACAAAGCAATGCTTGAGCAGTATGGGGAACACCACCCCATCACTGAGCAGGCCCTTATTTTGACAATGCACTACACGCCTGAGCATATCAAAGCAGAGATGCACCAAAAGGCAAAAGAGTTAAACCTATTGCCACCGCCAAGCGGTTACACGGATGACGGCGAACCTATGTACCAGTTAGAGGACATTGCAAAGCATTTCGGCATTAGCTTTGAAGAAGCAGAACAGCGTTTATTGCAGATGATGGATAACCGCCAGCAAGTCGGATTATCAAATGACGGCGTTTTGATTAATTCAAATGCCAATTTTAACCGTATTCAATGAAAGGGGCAGCCACAATGCTTGATTATGACCACCCCGAAGAACTAATAACACCCGAAGCCATTTTAAACGAATGTACACAGCTTGTATCGTTTAATGATGCTTATTCATCACATCACTTAATACAGCGTTTTGGTAGTCCTGAGCAGCCGATCTATGTTGATGATGGCAATGTGGATATAAACGGCGTTACCTATGCACAGCCTTTGATTATGCCTATCTATGATGGGCAAATGGAGCTTGTTCAATGCGCTGTCATGCAAGATGGGCAGCGCGTGGCTGTCATGCCTGATGGATTGGCTAAAGGTTTTGCAAGGTATGGTGATTTTGACCATGCCAAGCCTGTCATTATCACGTACAGCCTAGATGCTTTCTTTAAGGTCGCACAGACTGGGTACGCCGTTGTATTGGTCGTATTGCCTACCCTATGCAGCAGCCATAAAACAGAACTCAAGCCGTTTGATTTTGAACAAATACAGTTCGTTATTAATCAGCTATCACAGGCAGGCTATAAGCAGCTTTACCTACCTGTCAGAATTGAGCAAATGCACCTTGAGCCATTCAAAGCATTGGAGCAGAACACGGCTGTTAGGCTGCTATGCCAGTATTTAAAAATTGGTGTAAGTGAATTTCAGATCGAATTTACCCAGGATGAAAGTGTAAGTGAGGTGCTGGCGTTTATTGATGAGGCTATCGAGGCTTTACCGGTAAAAAGTATTTTACCCAAAGGCCACCTGGCTAAACCTATGAAATGGGAAAACGGACATTTCCACATCACAGAGGCAGGCTTATATTTTGTTGAGGAAGATAAGAACGGCATAAGCCAAAAGCGTTTTATTTCAAGTCCCGTATTGGTCGTTGCTAAGACTAGAGATGATTCTAGTAATAATTGGGGTGTATTGCTCAAGTGGAAGGATGACAACGAGGTAGAACACACACAGGCCCTATCTATGGAGCTATTCCAAACGGACGGCGCAGACCTACGCAAAGCATTGTCTTATCAGGGTGTAATGATTGCACCTGACCAACGAGCAAGAAATCTTTTTCAATGCTATTTAATGAGTTATCAAACAGGTCAATATGCCTTATGTGTGGATCGGGTCGGCTGGCATGATGATGTATTTGTACTACCTCATAAGCAGATCGGACAAAGCAGCAGTGATTTAATTGTTTATCAGGCTAACAATGCCTTAGCTAACCACTATCAAAGCAGAGGCACATTAGAGCAATGGCGAAGCAGTGTAGCGCAATTGGCAGAGAGTCATAGCTTGTTAGCTTTCTCATTGTGTACGGCCTTTGCTGGGCAACTATTAGACCCACTAAATCAGCAAGGCGGTGGCTTTCATATCAAGGGCGGTTCATCCAAAGGGAAAAGCACAGCCTTGAATCTTGCGAGTTCCGTATGGGGCAATCCAAAGCAGTTTTATAGGACATGGAGAGCCACAGGAAACGCCTTAGAGAATACAGCCTATATGCACAATGATGGTTTTTTAGTGCTGGATGAAATCGGAGAGATAGCGAACCCTAAAGAGCTAGGAAACATTGTCTATATGCTTGCAAATGGTTTAGGCAAAGGTCGCATGACAAAGCAAATCACAGCAAAGCCTATGCACCAGTGGAAAGTTATATTTTTATCCAGTGGGGAGAAAAGCCTTAAAGACATCATGCAAGAGCAAGGACAAAAAACCAAGCTGGGGCAAGAGATACGCCTTGCTGATATTGATATAGACCAGTCTAAGTACGGTATTTTTGACAGTATAGACTTTGCAGAGGATGCACCAAAACAAGCAATTGAACTGAGTAAGCGCATGGCAGACTGCTACGGCGTGGCTGGCATTGCATGGCTTGAGTATCTGACCAGCAACAAAGGCGAGCATATGGACGAAGCTAGAGAGCTTTTAGACCATTATCGCCAAGTCTTAACCGTGAACCAGTCGCAAGGGCATATTGTCCGAGTGGCTAACTACTTTGCATTGGTGGCAACGGCTAGAGAACTGGCAACAAAGGCCAATATTACAGGCTGGAAAACAGGCACAGCGTTTAACGCCGTACAAAAGGTATTTAATCAATGGCTGGGAAGTTTTGAACAGGTCGGAGATTATGAGAATCGGGAAATTGTGACCCATGTTAAGGCATTCTTTGAGGCGAATGAATCAAGCCGTTTTGAAGCCATTACACCCGATCCCGATCATATCGAGCGTATCAATAACCGTGTCGGCTACTGGAAAATGGAGAACGGCGAAAAGATATTTTATGTATTGCCTGAGCAGTTTAAAAATGAAGTCTGCAAAGGCTATGACAGTCGCAAAGCAGCAAGGGCCTTACTAGCTTACAACCTGCTTGAGCATGACACAGGCAAGACCAGCAAGACAGCGAGAATCCCATCACGGAAAAACGCAGTAAAGGTTTACGCCGTTAAAGAGGCTATTTTTAGCTGGGAAGCGTAAAAAACGAAGGTAACAGAGGTAACACAGGTAACAACCGCATGAATAAAGGCTTACAGGCGTTACCTATTGAAAATGGTAACAGGTAACAGAGGTAACAAGTTCTAAATTTTCCCTCATTTGTTACCTATGTTACCCATCGTTACCCAAGCAAAAAAATATAGGTAACACCCTGAAACGCTGTCATAGCAAGGATGTTACCCATGTTACCTACGTTACCCATGAAAAATAGACATTCTGAGAAAATTAGAGAGATTTAAGCCAATGCCAAACGTAAACAAAGTAACTGTGATGGGTGTATTAGGCCGTGACCCTGAAACTAAACAATTTCCCAACGGTGGCAGCATTACGACATTCAGCGTTGCAACTACTGAGTTTTGGAAAGACAAGGCCACTGGAGAGCGCAAAGAGGCTACAGAATGGCACAGAATCACCACCAGCAACCGTTTAGCCGAGATTGCAGGCAAGTACCTCAAGAAAGGCGGAAAGGTTTATGTCGAGGGCAGCTTGCGTACAAGGAAGTGGAAGGACAGCAAAGGGACCGAAAAGGAAATAACAGAAATTAGAGCCGACGCGCTGCAATTGCTTTAGTTCGCAATAGATACCTAACTCAGTCAGGATATAACACTAAATTTGACAACTAGCTGAATAAGTTCAAAGTGTTTATATTTTACTGAATATATTTTTAAAATTTCAAAGAATAGGACGGCTTAATGTCTGATAGTAATACTGGTGAATTTATCCTATATGCATCTGAGGATGGTGAACTAAAAATTGATGTTCGACTGTTAGATGAAACAGTTTGGCTTACTCAAAATCAAATGGCTACATTATTTCAAACCACTACTCGAAATATTGGAATGCATATTCAAAACGTATATGACGAAGGTGAGCTTGATCATTTTTCAACTAGGAAGGAATTCTTCCTAGTTCAACAAGAAGGTAATCGAGAAGTTACAAGGAGTGTGCAGCATTATAATTTGGATGTAATCATCTCTGTGGGCTATCGAGTTAAATCACAGAGAGGAACCCAATTCCGTATATGGGCTACGAAGGTGCTGCGTGAATACATAGTTAAAGGTTTTGCAATGGATGATGCAAGACTTAAAAACGGCGGAAATAATAATTATTTTGATGAATTACTCGCTCGTATTAGAGATATCCGAGCATCTGAAAAGCTTTTTTATCAGAAGGTTTTAGAGATATATGCAACTAGTGTGGATTATGACCCCAAAGTAGCAGAGTCTAAAAAATTCTTTCAAACTGTTCAAAATAAGATGCATTGGGCGGCGCATGGACATACTGCTGCTGAGGTTGTATATGCTCGTGTAGATGGAAGTAAACCTAATATGGGTATGACGAGCTTCTTAGGTGAAGGACATCCAAAAACGAAGGATATTACAGTAGCGAAAAATTATCTTGATGAAAAAGAAATGGACGTTCTTAATCGCTTGGTGACTATGTATCTAGATTTTGCAGAGTTACAAGCTATTAATGGCACACCCATGTATATGAAAGATTGGATAGCGAAATTAGACAAATTCTTAATGGCTTCTGATCGTGAAATTTTGACTCATGCTGGAAAAATCTCACAGGCTCAAGCTAAACAGAAAGCTCAGTTAGAACACGCTAAATACAAGCAACAATATATAGATTATCAAACACCTGTAGAAAGGCATTTTCAGGAAGCTATCAAGGATGTAAAACAAATAGCTAAACAACGAAAAAAATAAACTCAGCCCCTTGATTGGGGCTTTTTTATGGACTCCGAAAATTCATAATTAAATAAACAGTTTTAGATAGCGTTAGATCGGTGCAGTCTAATTAGACAAAAAGAGTAAGCGTCCGCTGAACACACCTTATGAATTCATCCTATAAGCCTTAATTTAGTCCCCACTTAAAAACAAGTGGGGACTAAAATTTATGACTACAAATCACCAGACATCCATCGCATCTCTTGCGAA
>NZ_VPAN01000049.1:0-19062 GCF_013419225.1 Acinetobacter sp. YH12097
GAGTGATGGGAGAGAATGTTCAAGAGTGGATTCTAAATGTTCAGATAAAGACATAAAAAAATGAGCGTATTTACATACACTCATTTTTACTACATTTTACTAAAATTTGCTTAACTGACTGGCATTATCCTGTAAAGGGGGCTTTTTTATTTTTATCATTTGTTAAATAGCTTTATAATGGTTGAAATTTTATCTTAACCTTTTAGGTGTTCTCCCGTGGCTATCCATGAAATCCGTCATCCGCTTATTCGACATAAACTCGGCTTACTTCGTCGTGCAGATATTAGTACTAAAAACTTCCGTGAGCTTGCTCAAGAAGTGACTATGCTTCTGACTTATGAAGCAACGAAAGATTTACCAATGGTCGATCATGAAATTGATGGTTGGAATGGTAAAGTAACTGTAGATCGTATTGCCGGTAAAAAAATAACAGTCGTACCGATTTTACGTGCAGGTATTGGTATGTTGGATGGTTTCTTAAACCTGATTCCAAGTGCAAAAGTATCTGTATTGGGTTTAGAGCGTGACGAAGAAACTTTAGAAGCGCGTACTTACTACAAAAAATTAGTACCAGACGTACAAAACCGTTTAGCCATGATTATTGACCCAATGCTTGCAACAGGTTCATCGCTCGTCGCTGCTATTGACGTTCTAAAAGCCAGTGGTTGTAAAGATATTCGTGTCATGGTGCTTGTAGCAGCTCCAGAAGGCATTAAACGTGTGAATGAAGCTCACCCAGATGTGACCATTTATACAGCATCTGTAGACCAAGGTTTAAATGAAAACGGTTATATCGTTCCTGGTCTTGGCGATGCAGGCGATAAAATTTTCGGTTCAGTTCAAAAAGAATAATTTTTGCATCATGAACAGAAAAGGGGCTTTTATAGCCTCTTTTTTATATACTAAAGACATTGGCATAAATGGAATAGGGTACTTTATGAAGTCCGAACAATATAAAGGTAAAGTTAAACAGTACAATCCTGAAAAGGGCTTTGGCTTTCTTTCATGCGAAGAAGGTGATGTATTTTTCCATATCTCTGACTTTCCCGCAGATGGTGTCGAACCAAAACGTAATGATCGCGTGAAATTTAATGTGGTGGAAAATGGTGATCGTTATAAGGCCATTAACATTGAGCGTGAAGAAGACAAATCTGCAAAAGCTAAAAAATCTAAAGTCGTGGCAAATAACCAGTCGATTACTTCAGCATTGCTTTCAAATTTGCGTAAATAATGTAATTTTAAGATTTCTTTGAAATCGAAAGAGGTCTATAGGGCCTCTTTTTTTATTATCATAAGAGCATTAAAAGAAAAGATGATAGACAATTTTTATGTTTAAAGAGGGGAAAATCAAAAGCTATAACGTTGAGCGCGGCTTTGGATTTATACAACAAGATCAAGCAAAGGATTTATTTTTTCATATTCGTGATTTTCCTAGCCGACACATCGAACCACGTGTTGGAGAAAATCTTAAATACAGGATTGAAGAAGATCAAGGTAAATTTAAAGCTGTAAATATCATCCGTTTAGATTTGAAAAAAGAGCAGTCCACTCATGAACAGATAAATCCGTCATTTGAATCAATGACAGATCGAGTGAACGATCAAGTTACTCGTCACGATATAGCCAAAGGCACAGTTTGGGGCAGTAAAATCTTCAGCATGATTGGACTCATTGTAATTGTGGTATTAGCTGTGGCTGTTTATGGGAAATATCAGCAGTACCAAGAACAGAAGCAGCTACATTTACAACAGCTCATGCAAGAAAATGAAAACATCGTAAAAGAACAACGTAAAGCTCAGGGGGATTTACCCGATCGGGTGCTGTCTGAGCAAGGTGAAAAAAATCTATACGGAACCGCTTCAACGCAAGCTCAGTCAGTTGTTCGAGACACTGTGCTAGCTCATGCTTCAAGTGATTCGCCAAGGGCAGCAGAGAAATCTCAGTTTAGTTGTGATGGGCGTACACATTGTAGTCAGATGAAATCTTATGAAGAAGCGGTCTATTTTCTTCAACATTGTCCAGGCACAAAAATGGACGGAAACAACGACGGAATACCTTGCGAACGACAATTTAATAAATAATAAAAAAGCGCCAGTAGGCGCTTTTTTATTTAGACAGATTTTTCACAAAATTGCATAAAGGCTTTGAGACCCGGTCCTTGGTATTTCTGACGATGTACCAACATGAATAATGGACGGGCAAGTTGCCAGAACGGCGTATCTAAAACCACCAATTGACCTTTTTCACGTAAAGGCTCAATTGCCAGTTTAGAAATACATGACATACCAAGACCACCTGCCACGATTTTTAGAATGGCTTCGTTATGACCCAAGGTTAAACGAATATTGGCATCTGGCAGGTCTTTTAAAATTGCGTTATCAAATACTTCACGTGTGCCTGAACCTTCTTCACGTAAGATCCATTCTACGTTATCAAAGTCAGCCGCAGTGAGTGCACGATCCAGCTTCGCTAAAGGGTGCTCAGGTGAACAGCACACAGCAAGTTCATCGTCACGCCAGTGAATACATTGCAGCTGTGGCAGATGACATGAACCTTCAATTAAGGCCAAATCCAACTGAAATTGGTTTACCGCTTCAATCATTTGGCGGGTATTGCCGACTTGAAGTTGTAAATGTGCTTGAGGCTGAATTTGTAGGAAATCTGCCATGAGGTCTGGCATCAAGTAGTCACTGATGGTTAGGGTCGCACCCAAACGCAGATCAATACTTTGTAGTTCGCCTTTCGCTGCTTGTTCAAAAGCTTCACAGCGCCCTAAAATTTCCAAAGCTTGTGGCAATAAAAAACGACCCAAGTCATTCAATTGCAAGCGTTTACCAAGTCGGTCAAACAGTGGAGCACCGAGACCATCTTCGAGGTCTGCCAATGCCATACTTGCTGCACTTTGAGTAAGTTTGACAGCATCACTGGCTTTGGTAACGGTACCTTCTTGAGCGACTGCTACAAAAACAGCCAACTGGCGTAAAGTCATGCGCATGAATCAGGCCTTAACATTTAAAAAATATTAATAAATTATGCTGTCATGCTAACATGAGCACAGTCTGTCACGCCACGTTCAAATCATGTCAATTGAAAAATTTAGCTTAGAAAAGGTTTTATCTGTACACCGTTGGACCAATACTTTGTTCAGTTTTACCATGACACGTCCTGCGCATTTTAAATTTACCGCTGGTCAGTTCGCACGAATCGGCTTGAAAGTGGGCGATGAATTGGTGGTTCGTGCCTATTCTGTGGTGTCGTCACCCTTTGATGAAACTTTAGAATTTTTCTCTATCGTCGTTCCAGATGGTGCGTTTACCTCGAATTTACAGCATCTACAAATGGGTGATGAGCTGTATTTAGAAAAAGTCCCTTATGGCTTCCTTACCTTGGCACGTTATCAGTTGCCATTGCCGAAGGACTTATGGCTGTTGGGGACAGGAACGGGTCTTGCACCATTTTTATCAATGCTACAAGACTTTGAAACGTGGTCTAAATACGAAAAAATTAATCTAGTCTACAGTGTGCGTACCGTATCAGAATTGGCTTATATCGAGCGTATTCAAGAAATCGCCGAGACCTTTGGTGAAGGGCATACGGGTTTTAAATTTATACCTATTGTGACACGTGATCCAAATGCACCGCTGCATGATCGTTTACCAGTTTTAATTGAAAATGGCGAGCTAGAACAGGCGGCGGGCTTAGCGTTTAATGTGGAAACGACGCATGTCATGTTGTGTGGTAATCCACAAATGGTTGATGACACCAAGGCAGCATTAAAGGCGCGTGGTTTGACCATGAACCGCCGTGGTGAAGGTAATATTGCTGTAGAAAACTATTGGTAAGGTGCCATGAAAAAAGCTCATCGATGGATGAGCTTTTTTTATTTTTGAAAACTAAATACGTTTTGATGTTAATGCAGAATTTTATTTAAGAACTGCTGCGCTCGTTCACCACGAGGGGCATTAAAGAAATCATCTTTGCTGCAGTCTTCCACAATTTTTCCTTGATCCATAAAGATCACACGGTCCGCAACCTGACGCGCAAAGCCCATCTCATGGGTTACACACATCATGGTCATACCTTCTTTGGCAAGACCCACCATTACATCAAGCACTTCGTTAATCATCTCTGGATCAAGTGCCGAAGTTGGTTCATCAAACAGCATGGCAATCGGGTCCATACTGAGCGCACGTGCAATGGCAACACGTTGTTGCTGTCCACCTGATAACTGTGCAGGAAATTTAGCGGCATGCGCACTCAAACCCACACGATCTAAATAAGCCAAGCCTTTTTTCTTGGCTTCGGCTTCTGATCGACCCAAGACTTTAACCTGCGCAATGGTCAGGTTTTCGGTAATGGATAAATGTGGAAACAATTCAAAGTGCTGGAACACCATACCGACACGACTACGCAATTTATTTAAATCGGTTTTTGGGTCATTAATGGAAATACCGTCGACTAAAATCGTACCGGCTTGAAAAGGCTCAAGTCCATTGACGGTTTTAATGAGCGTTGATTTGCCTGAACCTGAAGGTCCACACACGACAACCACTTCACCTTGTTTAATTTGAGTCGTGCAATCGGTAAGCACTTGAAAATCTTTATACCATTTACTGACATTTTGGAGGTCAATCATCGTTTTTTGATCGGTCATACACTTAACCTCCGTTGTAATTTTTTAACTGCATAGGTAGCGATCATACTAATAGTGAAATACACCAAACCAGCAAACAGAATGTATTGAGTTAACAATGACATAAGGTCGCCTCGAACATAGTTGGTGCGGAAAAAGTCTAACAGTCCGATGGCATAAACCATGGTTGAATCTTGGAACAGAATGATGGTTTGTTGTAAGAGAAGTGGCGTCATTTTGCGAAAAGATTGCGGCAAAATAATTAAGCGCATTGCTTGGCTATAACTCATACCGAGAGCATAAGCTGCAGAAGTTTGACCTTTAGGAATTGATTGAATCCCGGCACGGACAATCTCTGAAAAGTAAGCCGCTTCAAATAGCATGAAGGCCACGATACTCGAAACGAGGGCAGTATCAATCGTCAGATAGTTACCGGTGATCCCTGTGTAGATAAAGGGTACGGCAAAGTAGAACCACATCAGCACCAAGAGCAAAGGAATAGAACGAAAAAGGTTCACATAGCCTTTAGCAAAAATATTAAATACTTTAATCGAGGACAGGCGCATCAACGCCAATAAAGTCCCAATAAAGACACCACCAATGGTTGCCGTGATCACCACTTTTAGCGTGATGCTGAAACCATGCCATAGTGCAGGGCCAGACGCTTGGAGGTCTTGAATAAAAGAACTGAGCCATTCCATTATTTATCTCCTGCAATTAAGCCAGGAACGCGTAGGCGTTTTTCCAGAAAATTCATGAAACCAATTAAACAGATGTTGATCACGATGAAAATAATGGTGACGTAGGTATAAATTTCGATGGTGTTTTGCGTGTATTCACTGATGGTTTTCATCTGTGAAATGATTTCTGCAACACCGACCAAAGACGCAACTGAGGTGTTTTTGACACAGTTGGTCAACTCAGAGCTGAGGGGTGGCAAAATCGTGCGGAATGACTGCGGTAAGATCACATAGCGGTAAAGTTGAGCCGTGCTAAATCCCATGGCATAACCTGCATTGGTTTGCCCCAAAGGAAGCGCTTCAATACCTGTCCTGACTTGCTCACAGACCCGTGCAGCTGTAAATAGACCCAAGCCGACACTTGCAGAAATTAGGGCGGTCGTATTTGCCCCAAGGTCATTCATCCACCAGCTTTTAATCGCAGCAGGGAGGAAGTTAGGTACAACATAGAACCAAATAAACAGTTGAATCAATAAGGGTACATTTCGGAAAATAGTCACGTAGGCAGTACCAATACCTCGTGCTACAGGACTCGGTAGGGTACGCATAATACCCAAGATGCTGCCGAGCACCATCGCAATGCTCCATGCCACCAAAGCGATGACAAACAGCCAGCCGATTCCAATTAAAATCCAATTCAGGTAGGTCGAATCACCTACACCAGTAGATTGGAACAGCACACCCCAATTCCAGCTATAATTCATAGGAACTCCCTATAATGAGCTTAAGCCAAAATCCGTTTGGCTTAAGCATCTTTAGAATGTTTAGGGAAAGTTATTCGTCACGGTCATGTGGATTGCTAATCAATGCTTTTAATTGATCAGACATCGGGAAATTCAAATTGATATTTTTTGGTGGAATTGGCGTTTGGAACCATTTTTTATACATGTCATTGATTTCACCAGAGCTATAGGTCGCTTTGATTGCATCATCAACCACTTGTTTAAAGCCAATATCGCCTTTACGTAGCATACAACCATAAATTTCTTGAATCGGTGCTGTACCCACGATTTCCCATTTATTTGGATCTTTGGCTTTCGATTTTTCACCCGCCAGCAAAATATCATCCATCATAAATGCCGCTGCACGACCATTTTGTAGCATGAGGAAAGACTCAGCGTGGTCTTTGGCAGAAATGACTTCACCAATACCTAACTCTTTTTCATGTTGACGAATATAACGCTCAGATGTAGTTCCTGCCGTGGTGACTAATTTTTTACCTTTAAGGTCAGCGAAGTCTTTAATCCCAGAGTTTTTTGCAGTAAGTAAGCGTGAACCCACTTCAAAGAAACCTGTTGAGAAATCAACTTGTTGTTGGCGTTCTTTATTGTTGGTGGTTGAACCACACTCTAAGTCGACGGTGCCATTAGAAACTAATGGAATTCGGTTTTGGCTGGTCACTAAGTTATAACGGATTTTTAAATCGGGAAGATTTAATTGTTTTTTTACTGCTTCAACTACTTTTAATTGAAGATCATGCGCATAACCCACAGGTTGGTTTGGATTATCTGCGATATATGAAAATGGAATCGATGAATCGCGATAGCCTAAAACAATCGTGCCCGATTTTTTGATCTTATCTAAAGTCCCTGAGTCAGAAACAGCAGCTTCACTTCCTGCAGCTTTATCCGTTGTAGGTGCTTTATTGTCACTACATGCGCTAAGCCCTAAAGTGAGCGCACTTGCACAGAACAAAGTTGCTAAATGTTTTTTTGACGTCATCGTTAAAACTCCTTTTACCCTGATTTAATATCCACTTTTTATGATCTTGTTACGTATTTAGTTTTATTGCTCTGTTTTTAAGAATGTTTCAACAATAAAAAAGAGATCATTTTCTACATCTTAGGTGATAAATCGAACAAGGCTCAAGCAAAATTTATTGCCGAATTGTTACTAAGAAATGGGATAAGTTATGAAGATTTTTTATAAGTAAATTTGTTATAAGCTATTGAATATTAAATGAATTATATTTATTGTGAAATAGATAATGAAAATAAAAGGGCATAAAAAAACCTCCAAATGGAGGTTTTCGGGATTAAACTTTAGTTTAATCTCCGTGTTAATGCACAAACATATCCATAAATTCACGAATTTCTTGAATCGCTGTGTCTACGTCGGAAGTCAACCAAGTCGGTTCAAAAAAGCCAGCATAATGCTCCAGTCGATCTTGGGGAACAACTAAGCGAATCGGGCATTCTTCTTCGAGCAAGCGCCAAGGAATAATAGGCACTTCATTATCTAAAAAAACCGCAATATTTCGAATATCAATCACCATCGCATTGATGCATTCAGGGAATGGCATCACTGAAAACTCTTCAGTACGTCGGCGGAAATATTCCAAATCACCCCATTTCAACACATAACTTGGCTTACTAAATTCAATAATGCCAATAAGATGCTGATCACGAGTGTAATGAAGGGAACATTGATGAGTGACGTCAGTGTCAAGATCAAGCGTTACACCTTGTTGATGGTACGCCATAGATTTGATAACAGGTGAAAAATAAGGTGCATGATTATAGCTCATTTCATTCATCAAAAGCAGAGAATTCCATCTAGCTCAAAAAAGCATTTATTTTTGCAACACTTGATACTCTGAAAATGAATACGATTGAAATGGTACATTCATTTCATGCTCCGATATTTTTACCTTAGCGATTGATTTTAAATCTAAAAATCAGTCATCTATTTAAACAGCAAGACGGATGTAAATTGAACTGATCTTTCAAGTTACATGTTTTCACGGATTGTAATTGTTCTTCACACAACAAAGGATATTGTATTGTTAGTATAAAAAGTGAACGACGAACAACAAAATAGCGAGGGGAATATGACACACGATTTTAATAAACCGCCCCATACCACCAGCGCAGAAGAAACAACACAAAAAAAACGTATCCCAGTGTATATGCTAATTTTAGTGGGTATCTTCTTAATCGCGTTATTGTTTTATATGTTTGCAGATATGAAACCGTCTGCTTCGGATGCACCACCTGATCATCCTGCACCGAATGCACAAACTGCAACTGCCAATGATACGACTAGCGGTACAGCGGGGGATGAAGCTGTTGCCAATGATTCAAATACTGCAACTGCGACAGATCATTGATGATAAATACATGAGTCAGATTTACATGATTGCAAGATCTGAACCTTAAGCATCTCATCAGAATGACACAAATAAAGTCTTGGTTATGCCAAGGCTTTTTTACATTCAATTGTGAGCTTTTGTTGGAGTTATGCATACTTTGGTTGATTAAAAAATACGCAAAAACTAAGGTGGAAAAGAAAGCTCAAGTTTAAAGCACCAATGCTGTGTGATATCGCGGCATACGTAAAAATGCACATAACAACAGATCATGTATAACAATGAGGGCGAACGTATGAATGATTATCTGGGTGGTCCGCGTGGCCGTTTTGATGCCATGTATTATTGGGAACAGTTTCACCCCATTTTAAGTGCAGTAGCAATTCTCCTGATTGGTTGGGTCATTGCTTTATTGATTGCTGCTGGCGTCAAAAAAGTTCTGCAACAATTAGGTACAAATCAAAAACTTTCAAATGCAACTGGGCATCGTTCCAATGTTGAAAATATAGTCTCCAGAGTAGTGTTCTGGATTATTTTGATCATTGCCGTCATTGGTGCGCTCAATGTGCTGAATTTGACCAGTGTCAGTGGCCCATTCAGTAATATGATTCAGCAGTTCTTGTTATTTATTCCACAGCTCTTGGCTGCGGTAGCTGTAGGTTTTATTGGTTGGATCGTGGCGAGTTTGGTCAAAGTCGGTTCAAAGAAACTGCTTGATAAAACCCAACTCGATGAAAAACT
Organism: Acinetobacter sp. YH12097; assembly: GCF_013419225.1. NCBI lineage: Bacteria > Pseudomonadati > Pseudomonadota > Gammaproteobacteria > Moraxellales > Moraxellaceae > Acinetobacter > Acinetobacter sp. YH12097. The sequence goes on from NZ_VPAN01000049.1 coordinate 9,203, forward strand.
TAGTTCTGAGGTTGGCGTCAGCCCAATCAGTCAAAATATCAGTGAAATAGTTTATTGGCTAATCTTGTTACTTTTCCTACCGATTGTTTTATCGATCTTGGGTTTGAATGGTCTCTTGTTCCCAATCCAAAATATGGTCACTGAAGTTGTTTCTTATCTTCCCAATATCTTTATTGCAGGTGTTATCGTCTTTGTGGGTTATATTTTGGCGAAGATTGTGCGAGGCATCGTGGAAGGCTTGGTGAACAGTTTAAGCCTGCAGCAGCAAGTCGAAAAAGTGGGCATGTTTAAAAACGCAAAACTTGCTCAAGTTTTGGGTAATTTCGTCTTTGCTATAGTCATCATCACGGCATTAATTGTGGCTTTCGAAGCACTTGGCATCGAGGCGATTTCTCAGCCTGCAACAGCCATGTTACATGAGATCATGTATGCGATACCGAACATCATTGCCGCAGGTTTAATCTTAATCTTGGCCTATGTGGTGTCACGCTTTGTAGCGCGTCTAGTTGTGGATGTGATCTCGAGTACTGGTGTCGATGCTGTACCAGAAAAATTAGACATTCAACGCTTTTTGGGCAAAACCAAAGTGTCGGATGTTGTCGGTTGCCTCATTGTATTTTTCACAATGTTGTTTGCGGTATCTGAAGCTGCTAACCGTTTAGGCTTTGAGCAAATCAGTGCCCTTATTGCTATGTTTATCCAGTTCGGTGCAAGTATTTTACTTGGTGCTGTAATCTTGGTGGTGGGTTTCTGGCTTGCCAATATTGTGGCAAATGTGGTGCAACGAGGGGAATATAACAGTTCACGTTGGTTAGGTAATTTGGTCCGTGTGCTGATTATGGGCTTGGTTGTAGCCATGGGCTTGCGTGCCATGGGTATTGCCGACTCGATCGTGAATTTGGCCTTTGGTTTAACTCTCGGTGCGGTTGCAGTTGCTTTCGCTTTGGCCTTTGGTTTAGGTGGTCGCAATCCGGCGGAACGATTGTTATCAGATCTTATTGATAAAGCAAAACGTGAAGCCAACGAACCGAATCCAGTACAGGAACAGGCGAAGGCAAAAACCACCTTTAATACGCCTACATCGTCTACAGCGAGTCCAACGCCATCAACATCTGTGATGACTTCTGAAGTGAAAACCGATGATGGCTATCCAAACATTCAACAGGCTGCTCCCGGTGTCAGTGAAAAAGAAACCGCGACGCCAGATCAGTTGGATGTAAAACCAAGTGATCAACCACAAAATAATCCATTTGGATCGACAGGCGAGGCTGAAAATTCGGCACCTTTAACCCCGCCAAAACCAGATGATCCAAATTAAACTATTCTGTCTTTAAAAAAATCGGCCACGCTTAAGTGGTCGATTTTAATGCTTTATAAGGAATATTGTATGGCAAAAGTACCGAATAAATTTTTAGCCCCAGTGATTATTGCAGGGATCACGGTGGGTTTTTTGGCAAGCGCACGACGCTTTATTTTTGCAAAACCAAAACGCACTAATTTGGAGCAGGCAGAACAATCACCGCCAAAAAGTGAAAAAAATTATACCAATCAGTCCAAAAATAATGATTGAAATTTACTCGAAAATTGGTATTTTAAGTAATAGTGATATATAGAATATTACTTAAAATATAAAAACTTAGGATTCATATTGCTGTCATGAATGACACTTATGATCCGTGCAAAGGAATGGCAAAATGGGGGTAATTTCAATGCTCAATACTTTAGTATCGACACTCAAACAAACCGCAAGCGTGCAACCACAACATATTTCAGTTGCCGTTGAAAAAATGGATCTGACAATTCAACGAACTTCGTCGTCGTCAGTATCATTATTTAAAACCGACTATCTTGAATAAGTCAGATCGGGCAAGAAAAAGGGCTGAATGAATCAGCCCTTTTTTTATGCAGAGATCTTCTGCAGGTTATATTTAATTAATTCTATGTCGAGATCAGACGTATTCAGAAGCTGCATGCGCAGAAGCCCATGCCCATTGGAAGTTGTATCCACCTAAATGACCTGTTACATCAAGTACTTCGCCAATAAAGTACAAACCTTTCTGTTTTTTACTTTCCATGGTTTTTGATGAGACTTCAGTGGTATCCACACCACCGAGTGTAACTTCAGCAGTACGGTAACCTTCAGTGCCTGATGGCTTCACTTCAAAGCTTTCTAAACGGCTTGCAATGAGTTCCAGTTTTTCATCACTGATATTGCCAATGGCTAATTCAGCTTGTTCAGGCCAAATCAGATTTTGTAATTCCACAACCACACTTTTCGGTAAGTGTTCATTGAACAGTGTACGCAGTAACACTTTGGGTTGACTGGATTTTTTAGATTTGAGGAAATCTAAAACATCTAAAGTTGGAAGGAAATTGATATTAAAGCGTTGGCCGACATCCCAGTAGTTTGAAAGCTGCAATGAGCTTGGGCCACTTAAACCACGGTGAGTAAAGAGTAGAGCCTCAGTAAAACTGTTTAACTCATTCGATAACGTGGCTTCAACAGCATTGCCGCTCAAGCGTGTGGTGACTTCTTTAAAACTATCGGAGAAAGTGAAGGGTACTAAGCCAGCGCGAGTGGGGTAGACAGAATGACCAAATTGTTTGGCAATCTCATAGCCAATTCCTGAACCACCTAAAGTAGGAATAGAAAGACCGCCACTGGCAATAACCACCGATTCTGCTTCAAAATAGCCTAGATTGGTTGCCACTTGAAAGCCTTGTTCTGGCAAGGCATTGACTGCTTTTACTTCACAGTTGGTTTTAATATCCACCAAGCCTGTTTTGTCACATTCTGCCAATAGCATGGCGAGAATTTCTTTTGCACCATTTTGGGTAAATAACTGCCCATGTTTGCGCTCTTCGTACTCAATGCCATATTCGCAGACCATACCAATAAAGTCCCAGTTGGTATAGCGAGTTAATGCTGAAATAACAAAGTGCGGATTATGTGAAATATAATTTTCTGGTTCGACATACAAATTGGTGAAATTGCATTTACCACCGCCAGACATTAGGATTTTTTTGCCAACTTTATTGGCTTTTTCAACCACCAAAACTTTGCGTCCACGCTGCGCCGCTTTATATGCCGTCATTAAGCCTGATGCACCAGCACCTAAAACAAGGACATCATATTGATTTTGCGACATGGTAGGTTTCCGCGTGGAAGAAAGGACGCAGGATTATACGCTTTTTAGCGCTTCGGTTGAACCTTTCAAGCGACCTTGTAGGCCACCAGTATGGATCACTAAAACACGTTGATGGTTTGTAATCTGACCCCGCTCAATCATGCAGAAAATACCTCGCAGCATTTTAGCCGTATAAACCTGTTCTAATGGAATCGCATAGCGTTGTTCAAAGTCATGCATAAACTGTAAAAGTTCCGGCGTTGTTTTGGCATAGCCGCCACAGCAAAATTCATCACTGATGCTCCAATTGGTTTTCTGCGTCAACTGAGCAACATCATCGCAAAGAAAATTTCCTTTGAGCGCAGAAAAACCAAGGACATGTTGATGTTCCGCACTGGCTTCGATCAAGCCCGTTATGGTTCCACCTGTACCGACGGCACAGCAGATGAGATCAAAATTTTGTTGATTTTCATGACTTAATATTTCCGTACAGCCACGGATAGCCAATGCATTGGTTCCACCTTCAGGAATGACATAATGTTCGGGATATTCCTGTCGTAATTGCGCTAAAGCGTCTACTTGTTTCATTTCCCGATACTGTTGGCGTGTGACAAAATTGAGCTGCATACCAAACTGTTCGGCGGTAGCTAAAGTAGGATTTCGGGCTTGATGTTGTAATTCCTCCCCACGGATGATGCCTAAACTGCCGAATCCAAATAAATGTGCAGCATATGCAGTGGCTGCAATGTGATTTGAATAAGCACCGCCAAAGCTAAGCACCTGTTTAAACCCTAATTTCTGCGCCTCAATAAAATTATATTTGAGTTTATAAAATTTATTGCCTGATATTTGTGGGTGTACCAAGTCCAAACGCTTAATACACAAATCAACCCCTTGATATTGAATAGTCTGCTCAGGAATGGCGTGGGCGATAGATTCAAACATGTTGGTAATCGTTATCTTGGTGGTTGGAGGTCAAATAGGTAGGCATTGTAAAACGGGAGGTGCAGAAGATGAAATCCTTTACATCTTGTATTGTTCAACTTTGCTTATAGTACTTCACTGCCAGCGTCCGCTAACTATCAACATCAACTAACTAGCAACATCTACGGAGGTGACGACAGACATACCGGGTCTTAAGTTTTCCAAACCTTGTTGATTGGGATCAATCGCAATTTTCACGGCAATGCGTTGCACGACTTTGGTGAAATTTCCTGTGGCATTGTCAGGTTTCAATACACTAAATTCAGAACCAGCCGCAGGGGAGATTTGCTCAACTTTGCCGTAAAATTTTTGATGTTTCATGCCATCGACGCTGAACCACGCTTTTTGACCAATATGCATATCTGCAATTTGCGTTTCTTTAAAGTTAGCAGTCACCCAGCGCTGCTGTGGAATTAAATACATCAGTTGAGAGCCTGCCGCAACATATTGACCAATACGCGGGCTGACTTCGCCAAGCTGACCATCCATAGGTGCCACAATCGTGCTGTAGTCTTTAGTGGTCACTGCCTGATCAAATTGTGCTTTGGCACTATTCACTTGCGCTTTAAGCCCTGTCGCTGCAACTTGTGCAGTTTTGAATGATTCTTTGGCAACCAGCAAATTGGCTTCTGCTTGATGAAGTTGGGCCAAACTATTTTTAGCGTCTGCAGTGGCTTTATCTTGTTCTGATTTCGATGCAGCGCCAGTATTGCCGAGTTGTTGGTAGCGCGTCATTTGTGCAAGAGCTAATTCATAAGCCGCACGTGATTGGTCCACTTTCGCTTCGGCTGCCGTAATATCTGCTCTGCGTTGTTCAATGGCCTGGCTTTGATTGGCAAGTGAGTTCTGTGCTTGTTCCACCCCAGATTCAGCCTGTGTGACTTTTTGATCATAGGTCGTTGCATCGATATGCATAAGCACTTGACCTTTTTTCACATGATCAAAATCCGTCACCAAAACATCTTTCACATAACCATTAATTTGTGATGAAAGCACCGTGGTTTTGCCTTTGACATAGCTATTTTCAGTCGACTCGATACTGTTATGAAATGGACCAATCCGCCACGCCCATAAGATCAGTGCAATTCCCAACAAGAGGATGATCAACATGAAAACCAGGGTACGCTGCGGCGTAGAAATAAGCTTGCTCGATGGCGCAGGCATAGCGGTTGCTGTTTGTGGTTGCTGTGGTGCTGCTTGCTCAGTGGGTTTATGGTCTTCGGTCATGTTGTTCTCAATATCAATTAGGTCATTTGGCGGTTGCTTATGTTGTTTAAGTCGGGAAAATTTTAACTACTATCCGTGCGTTGCTGTTGGCGTAATTGATATTTATTTTTGCCCATCAGCAATAAACCCCAAAGCAACAATAAAACGGCGAATATGCCATTTAAAAAAATCACATCGTTATAGGCTCGAACTTGGGCTTCTCGAGTGATGGTTTGATTAAGGCTACGTATGGCTTGTTGTTGATCTAAATTAGGGTCTAAAGAATATTGATGCGCACTTTGCGCCAATTGTTGTAGGCGCTGTTCGACTATAGGGGAGGTTTGCGATAAATCATTATAAATCTGTGCCTGATAGGTTTGGGTACGCATTTGCTGATAGGTCGAAAAGAATGATGAACCGACGAGTCCCCCAAAGGTTTGCGTTGCAGAAAATAGCACGATAAACGTCACCATGTGAGATGGGCCTTTTTGTAAAGCACTGACAATGCCTGTAAGCAAAAGTGGGCCAATAAACATGCCACTAGCAAAGCCCACCAAAAACTGACTCCAATAAAAATCATGCGGTCGTACATCACTGGTCAGGTGGTAATCCAGTGCACAGGCAAAGAGCACGAGACCTGCTGCACCGAGCAGATGAAGCACAATTTTTTCTTTGGAAAAGGTCAGGGCACTAAACACTGTGCCTAAGACAATCCCAATCAGCACGACGGTATAAAAAGAAACGAATTGGTCGGGTCCCATGCCCATGGTTTTCAAAAAATTCACTGCCGCATAGCTTTGTTCAGACATGAGAAAGCGAATGGCAAAGGCACCAATAATAAAACTCACGGTAGACGATGTTCCGAGCCAGCGTGTGACAATAAGGGGGTTGACCCGAAAATGTTCATAGGTCAGACCAACAACTAAAAGAATCAAAGCGGCGATGAGTAAATAGGCCAACCATTCAGCTTCAAACCACCAAAGAATCGGGCCTTGAGTCAACACGATACATAGCAACGCAAAGCCGGGTGCCAATAATGCAAAGGTGAATAAATCTTGCTTTTCAAACACTTCGATACGTAGACTGCGTGGCAGTTTTAGAGAGACCACCATCGCCAAACAACATAAGGCTAGACCTAATTCAAAGGTGTAAAAAATAGACCAATCATTTACATCGACCAGATAGGGCGACATGATCCATGCCAGCGGTATCCCCAACTGCTGAAAGCCTAAAGCTAGATAAAGCCCACGACCAAAATGAGCACGTTTAAAGGCTTGCATGATGTAATACATCCCAAGCGAACTGAGTGGAGCTGCAAGTAAGCCACTGATCACCCGTGCAAAAATTGCCATTTCATAGGTATGGACAAATAAATGCAGCACCATCACCGCGATAAATAATACCAAGCCAATTTCTGAAAATAGCCTAAGTCCATATTGTTGGCGGGCTTTAAATAAGATCAGGTTAGAGCTGACATTGGCCATAACAAATGCCGCAGGGATCCATGCCGCTTCTGAAGGCGTTAATCCATATTCACCTTGTAGAAGGGGTAAATTTGCCGTGATAAATCCATTACTTAAACTCCCCGAGATCGCAACAAATAAACCGATAAAGAAGTATAAAAAACGCTTATAGGTGGGATGTGCAATGGCAGCCGGAGAGCCGGGCAAAGTCGGTTTTTCTTCGGGTGTCCAATCCGGAGCAGGTTCCAATAAACGCGGTGATTTGGACATGACGTGTTACCCGCAAATACCATGTAGTAAAAATTCCACGGCACGTTTGGCGAGTTTTTCCTGATCTGCCTCGGTATGGCCTTGCAAAGCTGCACGTAAAATGGAGGTGACCATGGCATAGTCTGCCGGTTTAAAGTCTGCTCGGCAGCGACCATTTTGAATGGCCTGATCAATCATCGGTTGCAAAATGGCATCACGTCGTTGGTATATTTCAACCATGGCAGGATCATCCCGATCGATCACACGCCAATATTCCATTAAAGCCGTGAGATAGGGAATATTATAAATATGGTCTTGAATGAGGCGAATAAATCCATCATCGAACTGTGCATAATTAAGCGCACGCTGTTCAAGTCGGTTCAAGGCAGCTTGCATTAAGGCGAGTACCAACTCACGACGGTCATTAAAATTACGATAAAACGTCGCACGTCCAACTTGAGCCTGATTGATGATGAGTTGTAAAGGCGCATTGATCCCGTGAATACGGAATACCTCAATCGCAGCTTCTAAAAGCACTTCTCGGTTTTGCGCAGCGAGTTGTTGACGTGTGGACATTATTCTTTGACATCATCATTCTAAATTTATCTAGCTATTAAACGGACAAAAGTGTCCGAAGTAAAATCGTATTCGATAGCAGTTTTGTAACTTGTCTTCTATGTGGTTATAAGAAAATGAATAAATTATTTATTTTAAAAAGAAAATATTTTTCTATCGGCATCAATCTGCATCCGCATTGGAAAGACCGCCGAGACATAATTCCTGACAATTGACCCTAAATCGGCAGATAAATAAGGTGAATATCTGCACAAAAATGCTATGCTGAATTTATAAGCAAGATAATTATAAAAATGGAGGGCATCCAATGAGCAAATTAAGTCGGGCTGTGCTGCCTATGCTGTGCCTGTGCAGTTTTTGGATGGTGGGTTGTGATACGACTGACGAATTGCATCGTCCTCAAAACGAACATCGCACCATGATCATTGGTGGTGTCCCTGTAAATGACCATGACTATAAATTACCCCGTGAGGATGTTGCACTCAATGAAGCCGCTGCGGATGACGACTAGCAGATAGATCCGTCAAAAATAGGGTGGACATACTGTCAGTACACGGTAGTGAGACGTGACATGTAAAGAGTCACAGATGCAGTGTGCTACGTCACATGTGTGAACATTTTGAAGTAGACGTCTTACTTCTGCAGTTTAGTTTGTTGGATTAAAGCCTTACAAACATTTAAAAAGGCTCTGTACTCGCCCAGTATGCCCGAACTGGAATGAACCGCGGTTCAATTGATTAAATCAGGTCAATCTATTAGGTCTATTTGCCAATTGGATGCCTGAATTTCTAAGTTATTTTGTCTAAGTTGCTGACTAATGCTATCGGCTTGTTTCTGTAAATCTGCCACTGCAATGGTTTTAATCCAACGGATTTCACTTGAGCTATAACGACCATTTTCACGGCGTGAGCTGTCAATCGCTTGTTGCAAGATACGATGCTGTTGGGTCAATAAATCACGTTCATTGAGGACCGAAAGCATGCAGCGTCCTGAACTGGTTTTAGCCTGTGCGTTGGTGGCGTGAATCTTTTCAATTAAGCCATAAAGTTCTGTATTTACAGCAAATGCTTCTTGAATTAAAGCATTTGGTTCTTCGCTGGGTGCATCACCTTCTTGAATGAGCACGTTGTTATTGATTCGTTGTTGCAGCGAGGCCAATTTAGTTTGTAAGTCACTGCGTAAAAGTAGGGCTTCGGCTAATTTCATTGTCTTGATATTAATTTGTACTTTTAGCGATCATGCGATGGATTAATGCGGTATTCAAGTTATTTATAGTGAAAAATTTGGTCAATTAAAATAAACACTGCAAATTATAGGGAGAAATTCAGAGATTCTATCTGTAAAATTGCCACGAATTTAAGTGAAAACGGTGTGACAGTGGAATCATTTTGGATATTAGGCTCGATTGCGGCAGCACTATTACTTGGTGCAATGAGCCCGGGGCCAACGTCAATTTATGTGGCGAAGAATTCCATTGCGATTTCACGTAAACACGGTTTATTTACCGCGCTTGGTACAGGTTTAGGCGCTGCAATATTTGGGCTATTAGCGGTATTGGGTTTGCAGGCATTTTTATTGGCTGTACCTTCTGCTTATTTGGCTTTAAAAATTTGTGGTGGTTTATATCTGCTTTGGATGGCATTTAAAATTATAAAACATGCCAAAGAACCCATCGAAGCAGGCGATGCGAGCAGTTCGGAAATGTCACTCCGTCGTGCATTTACCACTGGTTTAATTACCCAGTTGTCGAATCCTAAAATTGCAATTGTGTTAGCCAGTATTTTTACGGCACTTTTACCGAAAGAGATTCCGACTTATTTCTACTTTGTACTGCCAGTTTTGTGTTTCTTTATCGATGCAGGGTGGTGTTCATTGGTCGCTGTGGCTTTGTCAGCAGAAAAACCACGAAAAGTGTATTTGAAGTTTAAAGCGGGTTTTGATCGGGCAGCAGGGGCAGTGATGACAGTGCTTGGGTTAAAGCTGATTTTTGGAATGAAGTGATTGAACTTAGCTCTCTAAAAAAGCCTCTTTGATAGAGGCTTTTTTATTGGGTTTATATTTAAATTTACAATGAATTCCCTCTCCTTTTAGGAGATGAGAAGCACTGCTTCGTAAGCGGAGAGGTGATTGATGTGTGCTGAAAAAACAGGAGGTTTTAACTTGGTAAACTAAACACACTCATCAGGAGTTTACCATGAGCAAGAAACACAAGACTTACACCACAGAATTTAAAGCTGAAGCCATCAAATTAATT
>NZ_VPAN01000050.1:0-18563 GCF_013419225.1 Acinetobacter sp. YH12097
TTAGAGGAATTGCCACAAGATACGATAAGCTAAAACGTAACTATCAAAGCGCTGTTGCTTTAGCTTGTATATTTATATGGTTGCCTCTTTAGCTCAATTTATCGGCTGTAAATGTCAACACACCCTATTATATCTGAACAAGCTTTTCTCACATTTTTTGACAAATAAACAGAAAATTATGATTTAAACAAAGCCGATATCTTAGGTAAGCTACTTCGTGACTTATATATTGATATTTAAAATAAAGAGGGAATTTGTGGCATGCAATTTAAACCATTGGCACATAGCGGAATTTTAGTTCCAGAAATTTGTTTAGGCACTATGACGTTTGGTGAACAAAACACCCAAGCAGAAGCTTTCGAGCAACTGGATTATGCTTTAGAGCGTGGTCTTAACTTTTGGGATACTGCAGAAATGTATCCTGTCCCACCGAAACCTGAAACCCAAGGTTCAACTGAAACTATTATAGGTAACTGGATTGCAGCTCGCGGTGGACGTGATAAATTAATCTTAGCTTCAAAAATTGCAGGACCGTCACAAGGCGGTAGTCATATTCGTGACGGGCAAACCAAATTTATTGCTTCGGAAATTGAGTCTGCTCTAGATCAATCTCTTCTTCGCTTACAGACAGATTATCTTGACTTATACCAACTTCATTGGCCGCAACGTCCAACTAACTTTTTTGGTAAATTGGGTTATGGCAATGCCGAAGCGAACAATACGCAAACTATTACCAATTTAGAAGAAACATTGGTTGCTTTAAGTCATGAAGTGAAAAAAGGTCGAATTCGCTCAATTGGACTATCTAATGAAACGCCATGGGGAACTTTAAAATTCCTACAACTTGCAGAAAAGCATGGTTTAGAAAAAATTGTCAGTGTGCAAAATCCATATAGTTTATTGAACCGTACTTATGAAATCGGTTTATCTGAAATTGCACACTACGAAGGCGTGGGCTTATTGGCATATTCACCTTTAGCATTTGGTTATCTAACAGGTAAATTCCGTCATGGTGCACGTCCTGCCAATGCTCGAGTGACACTATTTTCACGCTTCAGCCGCTATTCAAATGCGGAGAGTGAATGGGCAACAGAACAATATGCACAATTGGCTGAACAGCATGGTTTAACGTTGACACAGTTAGCACTAGCATTTATTAAGCAGCAATTTTTTGTCACCAGTACAATTATTGGTGCGACAAATCTAGATCAGTTGAAAGAAAATATTGATGCTTTTGAGGTGAATTTATCAGAAGACATTTTAAAAGGGATTGAAGCTATTCATCGCCAACAGCCAAATCCTGCACCTTAAGCTGAACTTTTTAGTGGATTAAGCAAAAGCCTGCATGTAAATGTGGGCTTTTTTGACATTTGTATTATTTAAGCAAATGGAAAATCATTGAATTTTATTGTCAGAAAGTCAGTTGAGTTGACAAGAAAATTGCCTAAAAATACATATGTATTTAAACAATATAATAAAGTACTAAATTCTTCAATAAATGACTTGAAAAGTATTCTATTTATACCAATATTATAATTGAGATTTATCTTTATCTTAAAATTAACTCATTGAAAAATATTTGAAAAATGTATTTGAAATTTTAAATATGACTCCCATATATGCTTCAAGTACAGAATTTGTTGTGAGGAATAACAAGAATGCGATTCGAAAAATTCACAAACCGTTTGCAGCAAGCATTATCCGATGCCCAATCTTTAGCAATGGGGAAAGACCATACAGCCATTGAAGGAATCCATATTCTTTCGACATTGCTTGAAGAGCCTTCGAACCAAAGCTTGTTACAACAGGCAGGTGCTAATCTTCCTGAGTTAAAAACCAAACTTCAGCAAGCCCTACAGGATACCGCCACCATTGCTACGCCGACAGGGGACATCAACCTAAATCCTGAAGCAGTCAAAGCGCTAAATTTAGCCGATAGTTTTGCGCAAAAAGCTGGAGATGAGTTTCTTTCTACAGATTGGGTGATTCTCGGTTTAGCTGAAACGGGTAAAACCAAAACCTTATTAAATAGTGTAGGCGTAACGACAGATAAATTACGTAGTGCAATTGAACAAATACGAGGCGGTGAACAAGTCATGAGTAATAACCACGAAGATCAACGTGATTCACTCAACAAATATACCTTAGACCTCAATGCACGTGCATTAGAAGGTAAGCTAGATCCGGTCATTGGTCGTGACGAAGAGATTCGCCGTACCATTCAGGTTTTATCACGCCGTAGTAAAAACAACCCCGTACTGATTGGTGAGCCGGGTGTGGGTAAAACTGCAATCGTTGAGGGCTTAGCACAGCGTATCGTCAATGGCGAAGTTCCTGAAAGTCTGAAAGGTAAACGTGTACTTTCACTCGACCTTGGTTCATTGCTTGCAGGTGCAAAATACCGTGGTGAATTTGAAGAACGTCTTAAAGCAGTTCTAAAAGATTTGGCCAAATATGATGGCGAGATCATTCTCTTCATTGACGAATTACATACGCTTGTTGGCGCAGGTAAAGGTGATGGTGCAATGGATGCAGGGAATATGCTTAAACCTGCGTTGGCACGTGGCGAACTTCGCTGTGTAGGTGCAACCACCTTAGATGAGTACCGTCAATATATCGAAAAGGATGCGGCATTAGAACGCCGTTTCCAAAAAGTGATTGTTGATGAACCGAGCGTGGAAGACACCATTGCGATTTTACGTGGTCTAAAAGACAAATATGCAACCCATCATGGTGTGCAAATTTTAGACTCTGCAATTATTGCTGCGGCAAAAATGTCGCACCGTTACATCACAGACCGTCAGTTGCCAGATAAAGCCATTGATTTGATTGATGAAGCAGCATCACGAATCAAAATGGAAATTGACTCTAAACCAGAGCCACTTGATCGTTTAGACCGCCGTTTAATTCAGTTAAAAATGCAACTTGAAGCCGTAAAAAAAGATGCGGATTCGGTGTCGAAGGCTGAAGTTGAGCATTTGGAGAAACAAATTGCTGAAGTTCAAAAAGAATATAGCGATTTGGAAGAAGTGTGGATTGCGGAAAAACGTCTGGTTGACGGAACGAATCAAGCTCAAATTGAGTTAGATAAAGCACGTACTGCCTTTGAAAAAGCACAACGTGAAGGTGATTTAGCAGAAGCGAGCCGTTTGCAATATGGAGTCATTCCTGAGTTGCAAAAACGCTTGAATGAAGAAGAAATTGCGGAGGTGAATGAAGAGCCGAAACTGATTCGTACCAAAGTCACTGAAAATGAAATCGCTGAAGTGGTAAGTGCAGCTACAGGTATTCCTGTTGCAAAAATGCTACAAGGTGAACGTGAAAAACTCTTACACATGGAAGAGTTCTTACATAACCGTGTAGTCGGTCAAGATGAAGCGGTCGTAGCAGTATCAAATGCGGTGCGTCGTTCTCGTGCAGGATTATCCGATCCAAACCGCCCAAGTGGTTCATTCTTATTCCTTGGGCCAACAGGTGTAGGTAAAACTGAGTTAACCAAAGCTCTAGGTAACTTCTTATTTGACAGTGATGATGCGATTATTCGTATCGACATGTCAGAGTTTATGGAAAAGCATTCGGTGAGCCGTTTGGTAGGTGCGCCTCCGGGCTATGTGGGTTATGAAGAAGGCGGTGTATTAACCGAGGCTGTACGTCGTAAACCTTATAGTGTGGTGTTGTTTGATGAGGTTGAAAAAGCACATCCAGACGTCTTTAACATCTTGCTTCAAGTGTTGGATGATGGTCGACTAACAGACTCACAAGGTCGTGTGATTGATTTCAAAAACACCGTGATTGTGATGACCTCGAACTTAGGTTCAACCGATGTTCGTGAATTAGGTGAAAACCCGTCGAAAGACGAAGTTCGTGCTGTGGTGATGGCTGCTGTCTCGGAACATTTCCGTCCAGAATTTGTGAACCGAATTGATGAGTTGGTGGTTTTCCACTCTTTACAAAAAGCGCAAATTCGCGGCATTGCAGATATTCAGTTGGATCGCTTACGTTCACGTTTGGCAGACAAAGACATGAGCTTGGCAGTTGAAGATAGTGCCTTTGAATTGCTTATTGATGCTGGTTTTGACCCTGTGTATGGTGCACGTCCTCTGAAACGTGCTATCCAACAACAAGTTGAAAATACACTAGCACAGAAAATCTTGTCAGGTGCATTCCAACCGGGCGATACGATTGTCGTTCAAGCGGAAGGAGATCACCTAAGTTTTGACAAGATGAAACTTAACTAAAAAGCACAAATCTGCTACATCCAGTTGTAAAAACAGAAACCCGGTTTAGGCCGGGTTTTTTTTATTTTACGCTTGTCGTAATTTTCGTTTAAATACGTAAAGTTGATTGTATTTCATCATTTTCACCCACTAATATGACGTCCGCACACATCCAACGAGATGACTGTGTTCTGTAAAACAAAAACAATATCGCTCGTTCATCATGAATGAATGGCAACAGGGAATTATGATTATGATGGAATTTAAACTGCTTAGGCAGATCAAAAAAGAACCTTATAGTTTATATAAACGTACTGGTGACATCACTGTTCAAGAACTCAAACGAATGTATGGTATTTACCAAAAGTATTATGCCAATACCCGTTATGAAATTTTTGAACGCGACTTCTTAGAAAAAACCGGTGTTTTTTTTATTATTGAACCGAAAAATAATCAAATTGTCGGATTCTCGACGGTTATGGAGCGTGACTTTGTTGTTGATGGTAAAGCCCGACATGCTTTTTTCAGTGGTGATACGATTATTGAGAAAGAGTACTGGGGGAATCGTGCATTAACCCGAGCAATGTTCCGTTATATTATTAGTTTTAAATTCCGTCATCCAAGAACACCTGTATATTGGATTCTAATCTCTAAAGGCTTTAAAACTTATCTGCTTTTAGCCAATAACTACTACAGCTACTATCCACACTATGGTGAGAAAAATGCTCATCTCAAAGACTTTGTCGAATCGTACTGTAAAGAATATTTCTCAGAATACTATAACCATGAAACAGGTTTGCTAAATTTTGGCGAAGACTACCAGCCACTCAAAGCAGATGTTGCGCCTATCACCCATGAGATGCGCGAAAACAATACCAAGATTGCTTTTTTTGAAGATAAGAACCCAACGTGGGTCGATGGAACTGAACTTCCATGCATTGGTGAATTACGTTGGAGCGATTTATACCGTTATGTAAATCGATTCTTAACCAAGACCACCAGTGTGAGTAAACATGACAGCAAGTTACGTTATAAGTCACGTACATTGCATATTGCGACAGGTTCAGACTCGAAGGTGGCCTAATGGGATTGCTTCTCACCACAGCACATCAAGTCTTGAATATTGCCTGCCGTAAAGCATTTCAACGCTATACACAGCAGGCACATCAGTTGGAAAATGTGCAACGTAAAAAATTAAGTCATTTTTTAAAGCAGCACATTTCGCAAAATTTAAGTTATGAGCAATTTGCCAAAAAATATCCGCTTTCGCGTTATAGCAATTGGAAAAGCCAAATTGAACAATCCAGACAAAGTGGCAAAAATTGTTTGGGGCCTGAAAAAATTGTCCGTTTTCAACCCACCAGTGGGTCGAGTGAAGCAATTAAATTCATTCCCTATACTCAGGCTTTTTTAGATGAATTGGATGAAGCTATTGGGTTATGGCTCACCAATTTATACCGAACTCATCCACAACTGAAGAATTCAACGCATTATTGGTCGGTTTCATGGTTGCCTGAAAGCCAGCGAAAGCTTTTAGAAAATAGTAATTTGAATGATGATAGTGCGCTCCTTAATCTGTCGAAGCGAGTGCTGAGTAAAATTACCCAGTCGGTACCGACTGAAATTGCGATGGCAAGTTCAGCCGAAGATGCCATGTTTGCAACTGCGGTGTATCTCGTTGCAGATAAGCATTTAGGCATGATTTCGGTATGGAGTCCTACATTTGCTTTGCAATTGTTGGATATCATTCAAGAACATCAAGCTGAAATTGTGCAGGTCTTGAAAACTGGACAATGGCAACGTGAGGGATTGAGTTTTCTGCAAGTTCCTAAATCTTGTCAACAATGCTATCGCTTACAAGACTTGGATTTGACCCAAGCATCGGCGTGGAAAAAACTGTGGCCTAAACTCAGTCTGGTTTCGAGTTGGGATACAGCGAGCGCAGAGCAGTGGGCAGTACAACTCCAGCAACGAATTGCAGGTGTGGCATTTGAAGGTAAAGGTTTATGGGCAACTGAAGGCGTAGTGACGATTCCATTTGCAGAGCGTTTTACCTTAAGTTATCAGTCACATTTTTATGAATTTATTTTGCAGGACAGCCAAATAGTGGTGCCATCTTGGCAACTGAAAATAGGCGATATCGCTAGTCCTGTGATCACGACAGGTTCAGGATTAATTCGTTATGTGATTGATGATGAATTAGAAGTCACCGACTTTTATCAGCAAGTGCCATGTTTTAAATTTTTAGGTCGAAAAATGACGGTTGATTTGGTCGGAGAAAAGCTCGACCACAATGCAGCAGTTAAAGTCCTTGCAGAGTTTAAACAAGCGGATTATTTGCCGATTAGTATCTTGGGTATTGAACAATGTTCGGTTAAAAAACCACACTATATTTTACTCAGTGAAGGCAATGTAGATAAACAACCATCCGCTCAAGCACTAGACCGTTTGCTTAAACATAATTTTCATTATGAATTGGCACGCGATCTAGGGCAGTTGGATGAACCTGAAGTGGTACATGTACAAGATGCTTGGGACTACTACAAAACACTAGCCATGAACAATGGCATGATTGAAGGGAATATTAAGCCTGAGCCGCTTAAGAAAATGAAAACAAAAATAATTGAGTATTGAGATGGATATCGATGTGTTAGATGCACCGTTCGACGAAACGGCGTTATATCATTCAAAGAATGAGACTAAGTTTGCGGTTCGAAATGCGACTGTCGAAGATGATGAGCAACTAATGAAAATTAGTGCAGAGACTATGCCAAGCAATGGCATCACATTATCTTATGCGCGTCACCCCAGTTATTTTGATGCCAGCCACGCACAGTATAATCGTCCAGATTTAAAAGTGGTTGTCCCTGTGGAAGATCCATCTATCGTGATTGCGATGATGAATTTGGGATGGCGTTATTGTTATATCAATGGTCAGCCTGACCTGATGCGTTATGTCGCCGATTTAAGAATGAATCCAGCGTATCGTGGTGCTAAAGTCATGCGCTTATTGATGGACTATCTCCATGATGAAATACCACAAGACACGATTTTTGAAAGTGTGGTTTTAAACGACAATATTGTCGCTGCCAGTATTTTACATCATGAAAGATCTGGATTTCCGCTGCCATATTTTTATGATGAAATTCGAACCTTTACCGTTTCACAGGCAGTGAAACCAAAAACTTTCAATCAATATCAATTTAAAACCCTGACTG
Source organism: Acinetobacter sp. YH12097 (assembly GCF_013419225.1). Taxonomy (NCBI): domain Bacteria; kingdom Pseudomonadati; phylum Pseudomonadota; class Gammaproteobacteria; order Moraxellales; family Moraxellaceae; genus Acinetobacter; species Acinetobacter sp. YH12097. The sequence goes on from NZ_VPAN01000050.1 coordinate 7,436, forward strand.
CTGAACGTGTAGATGAAGCGAATGATTTCATTTTAAAAATGAAAGACCATTATAATTTTTTACCTAGCTATGATTTTAATGCTTTGGTAGATGGTCAAAATCCATTTTGGGCAGGCTTAAATCTAGATGACTTCTATTTGATTTACGATCAGCACAATCAGTTGGTTGGACTTTATGGCTTATGGAATCAAAAAAGTTTTAAACAAACTCGAGTGATCGATTATTCAAGGTCATTAAAGTTGATGAAACCTTTTTATAATGCCTATGCCAGTGTGCGTGGTGTTTTATCACTGCCAAAAATTCATGGAACCTTTGATTATTTAATGTTGCATAGTCCGCTATGTCATCCTGAACATCTGGACGTATTTGCAAGTTTGATTTTTCATGCAAAACAGCAGACAAAGCAACGTGGTAAAGAAACCTATTGTATTACTTTGGCAGAGAAGGACCCGCGTATTGAGTGGATGAAAAATACGACCTCACATGTGTTAAAAGCCAAGCACTATTTTCATAGTTTTAAAGGCAATCCATACGCTGCTTTTGATCGTAAACGTATCAGTTATTTTGAAGTTGGGCGTATATAGATGAAGTGATAATGATCAAAAAATCAATTAAAACTGCCAAATCAATCATTTAAAATCATTCTAATTGTGTACTTATGTAACTGAGTTCTTCAGTATACTGCGCAAAGAATAATCAGAATGAGAAAGACATGTCAAAATTGATGTGGGGAATTGGCAGTTTAGCGGTGCTTTCAGCAGCTGTGGTGGGAGGGAATTTATATGCAGATAAATCTCTTGCCCAATTTTATACACAGAATAATTGGTCCGCAGCCGTACAAGATGTTGATGTGAAGTACAGCAATTATCAAATGGGCTTGATGGGTGGAACGGTCGATTGGGTATTAACCCTGAAAACAGACCCGTGTAAACCCAAAGAAGTGATTGTCTTGAAAGGTACCGATCAGATTCAACGTGGGTTGAAAGGCTATAACATCAACTCGAATTTTAAGATTGTTCAACAACAAAGTACGTCTGAATATGCCAAGCTTTTTGGTACGGACTTAACGGCAAAAACTTTGGTCAATTGGATTGGTCAAAGTAAAACAGATCTAAAGATTCCTGCATTTAAAACGACTGCACAAGGTGCAACAGTACAAGCTGATGCAAGCCAATTGCAAATTCGGATCAGTAGTTTACCGGGGCAAGTCACTAAGATATCTGAGCTTTCAATCCATTTACCTGTGGTTCGGTTGAGTGAAGGTCCAATGCAAACCATGGTGCAAAATTTTTCGATGAAGACCAATCAAGGTCTAAATCAGAAAAATCTTGAAAATGGCTTTGTTGAAATCCAAGCGGGTTCTATCAAACGTTTAGATCAAAAGTTCTCAGGCGGCATGCGTGGTATGCAACTGCGTTGGGAGACCGAACTAAATAAACATGATGTGGACTTTGAAGGCTACTTAAAAGCTGATGAGATGGATTTCCCAGGTTCACCAGTCACCAAAGATTTCGCACTAAATTTGGCATTACATAAAGTCAATCTAGATAAAGTTCGTGCATTTAGTGAACTTTTGCATCAGGTGGAAAATTCATGCGATGCAGTGAGTGAATCAAGTGAAGAAATGACTCAAGCTTTCTTAGCTATCGCAAGCCAAGGTTTTGATTTTGAGTCTAAAGATAACTCGATCAGTATTGGTGGAGGTAAAGCCTCTGCAAATGTCGTGGGGAAAGTCATGCCGGGTCACCATGCCTCAATGGAGTCTTTTATTAAAATGGTGCCGAGCTTACTGGATTTTCAAGCAGACTTAAGTTTTGATAAAAATATGATGACTGCAATCATGAATAACTTTTTGCAATTACAGGGCAAAAGTTTGTCAGGACAGGAAGCTGAAGCCATGTTTGCTGGTTTTGAAACATCAGGGCAAGGCAAGCGCGATGGCGATAACATGGTCATGAGTATGCAATATAAGTTCGGTCAAAAGCTTTTTGGTCAAGCCATACAAAAGAAATAAGCAACCAGTAGTGAGTAGTTAAGTTTAAAAAATATAAAACCGTCATAGATTGGCGGTTTTGTATTTTTGGCTACAGAATTATGATTTTCAGTTTATCGGAACACAGCGGCCTAGCCATTGTTGAACAGTTGAAAAGTTGCTAGCGTCAATGGGCAACTAGCCAATGAAAACAACAATAGGAAAGACACCATGTCACACGATTATTTTTTTAGACGGAAACTTGTTCATTCATCCATGCCTAAATGTTCTTGGGTAAAACACAGTCTTGTTAGTAGCATTTTTTTAATCGCTGTTCAGTCTACAGCTTTTGCGGGTACTTCAATTTCAGATCAACGCTTGTCGAATGAAACGCAAGGGAAAAAAAGTTTAGTGAAGAAACCTTAGATATTATTGAGAGTGAAGCAGCTAAACCCAAAGAAGAGCAGCAGAAAAATTCAAATCATAAATCTAATCGTAATAATAAGATCATTCAAGAGACGCAGCTTGAAGGCTCAACCATCAGTGATTATTTGCTTCAAAAGAAAAGGGCAGCGGATCAGGTCGGGTTAATACAATCTCCAGAAGTCGCACCGATTAACCGTATTGTGCTGCAAGAGCGACATGAAAATATTCGAGTAACGTATCCAGATGGAGTCGTGGTTGAAATGAAGCACTGACGTGCTTCATTTCATAGATCAGGAATTTCTAAAGTCAAACCTTAGATTTGTGGATGAGTGATTTTCCATGCACGGTGAATTTTGGTATTACGTTTAAAGTCTAGGCCAATGGTTTCATTGCTGATTTCTTCAACGTCAAACATTGCCATGATCACATCGTCCATCTCAAAACCACGGTAGTTGTTTGAGAAGTAAAGCGTTCCGTCAGTGGTTAAACGGTTCATGGCACGTTTAAGCAAAGACATATGGTCGCGTTGGACATCAAACGTACCATAGAACTTTTTAGAGTTAGAGAATGTTGGTGGGTCAATAAAGATCAGGTCATATTGCTCGTGACCTTCTTTCAACCATTCAAAACAGTCGCTAGAGAAGAACTGATGTTGTTCATCTGCATGATCTACTGTCAAACCATTCAGTACAAAGTTCTCTTTAGACCAGTTTAGGTAGGTATTTGACAAATCGACACTGGTCGTACTTGCTGCACCGCCAAGCGCTGCATGTAAGCTCGCTGTAGAGGTATAGCTATATAAGTTCAGGAAGTGTTTACCTTTGGCTTCTTTGGCAATACGTAGACGCATTTGACGATGGTCAAGGAACAAACCTGTATCGAGGTAGTCTGTTAGGTTCACCAAAATCTTTGCTTTGCCTTCTTGAACGATAAAACGTTTAGACGCGGTACTTTGTTTGGTGTACTGATTTTTACCTTCTTGGCGGGCACGTGTTTTAATGAAAATCGCATCACGACCTAAGCCTGTCACTGCACGAATCGCTTGAAGTGCTAAGTTAAAGCGTTTTTTGGCTTTTTCCGGGTCAATTTTTTTCGGTGGTGCGTATTCTTGTACGTGTAAACGATCACCATACAAATCTACCGCGACATTAAAGTCTGGCAAATCGGCATCATATAAACGTAGACAGAAAATATTTTCTTTAACTGCCCATTTTTTAAGATTCTGCATGTTTTTTTGCAGACGGTTAGTAAAGTCTTCTGCACCTTCAATTCTTTCAAATTGTTGAGGTTCCCAATGCTCGAGGAAAGGCTTTTGAACTGCCGCAGGTTTGACTGTACCAAAACGGACGTAAATTGGCAGCTTACCATTCATCAAACGTAAAATTTGTGGATCATTAAAGGCAAGGACATCGGCCTGTTCAACTTGTGCTGCAATGATCGCAGCAGACTGATTCGGAAAGTTTTTTTGTAATAATGCTGATAGACCTAAATACAGTGCGCGGTTAGAGGCTTTATCACCTAAACGCTCGCCGTATGGAGGGTTGGTGACAACAAAGCTTTTCTTACCCGTCGCTTGGAAATCTGGCCAGTCCGCAAGTGTACGTTCTTCAATTTTAATTTGATCAAGTACAGATTCGAAACCTGCAGCGATAATATTTTGTTTGGTTGCTTTTACTGCTTCCCAGTCTGCATCAAATGCATAGAATTGTGGGAGAGGGTTTTCAAGTGCGGCTTTATGACGTTCAGCAGCTTCGCCTTTGATCGACATCCAAAGTTCATGGTCATGACCATTCCAACCATTAAAACCAAAACGACGAACAAGACCCGGCGCGCGGTCTGTCAAAATCATTAAAGATTCAATGATAAAGGTCCCTGAACCACACATTGGGTCCAAGATAATATCGGGTTGATGCTGTTTAAGTTTTGCTTTCTGTAAGATGGCAGCCGCTAGGTTTTCTTTAATCGGTGCATCTGTCATATAGCGACGGTAGCCGCGTTTATGTAGAGAATCACCTGATAAATCTAAGCAATAAGTATGTTCAGTTTTGCCAGCTAATACATACAACGTAATTTCAGGTTGCTTAATGTCAATGCTTGGACGTTTGCCCACAGCTTCCATAAAGGAATCGACCACACCATCTTTGACACGTAAAGTTGCGAACTGAGAATTGACTTTAATGTCACGTTCGATGTGTAAACGAACAGCAAATGTACTTTGTGGTGCAAAAATAAGTGACCAGTCAAAGTTTATTGCACCTTCATAGAGCTCTTCCGCTACATCACGTGCATCATGCGTGAACTCTAATTCATGTGTATGAATCGGGGTGAGTACACGAGAAGCCAAACGTGACCACATGCAAATACGATATGCATCTTCAAGTGTGCCTTTGAATACAAGACGACCCGGGAACTGTTCAATATTTTGAACACCTAAACCTTCAATTTCCTCGCGGAGTAAGGTTTCCAGTCCATCTGCACAGGTAACCCAATATGTAGAAAGACGCGGTTTCGAATTCATGTAAATTTCCAAAGGCAAAAAAGCAATCGCATATTTTAACGTATTTTCGTGGATTTGGGCGGACGATATTGCGCTGAAACGGGAGAAATATCGGTAGATTTGAATGACTTTATCAAATTTATTCTGTGTACATTGTGAGAAATATCACTTAATGGTACAAAAATTGCTATAACCCTGATCAAAATTCGATCTTTATAATATTGATATCATTAGGGGTATTTATGACAGGGCTGGCAATCAATAGTCAATCAAACGCATTTTCAATTGCAACTTTAATCTATGCGCGCTTACGTCGTGTGTCAGGTCGGGTTATTGACGCATTATATGTGGTTGAGAATGTCGAATACGCACGCTTTGTTTCTAACTTGGCTTTGGAAACGGCCGATCCTGAATTATCTCGTTTGGTTGCGCGGCTTTACAGCGAGTTGAATTTGCATGAAGCTGCCGTTTCTGAAGCAGAGGAACTGACGGACAGTTCAGTACAGCCTGAAACGGCAGAAATATTAATGAGCGAACCGACTGCGGAAGACATCTGTAAAGCACAGGTTGCACATCGTTATATTGGCGCATTGCGTTAATTCAATCCCGCTGTGAGCAGCAGCATAAATTTCCTGCTGCACACCGCCTGAAGTATCAACCATCTTTCCATGTTTCAAGAGCTGTTGAACTGTGCAGAAGGCGGTTGTTCATAGCTGAACTTTATCTGTTTGAAAGTATTCAATTCAATCAAAAATAAGGACAGATAGAAGTCCTGTTTGAAGGCTTTTTGAAAGGGGGAAAGGTGAAGTTTAAATTAAAACGTTTAATTTATCTAATTGAAATGATAGATAGGAATTTGAAAATTCATTTTGAATAACATCATGAGTTTGCATTGAACGTTGAAAACTTCAACTGCCATTTGCCAAGATTCTCTGTATAATGCGTTAACTTAACGATAAGGAATCTCTCATGCACTTGGCGGCATTGCATACACCGAGCCAGATTCAACTCAACCAAGATGGTAACTTAAAACATTTCCTCACCATCGAAGGCCTTTCTAAAGAAACTCTCACAAAAATATTGGACACTGCACAGTCCTTTTTTAATGACCAAAATCAGCTGATTACCAATAACCTTTTAGAAGGTCGTACGGTGATGAACCTGTTTTTTGAAAATTCAACACGTACCCGAACCACTTTTGAAGCGGCAGCAAAACGTCTGTCTGCAAACGTATTGAACATTGATATTGCACGTTCAAGTACATCAAAAGGCGAGACACTGCGTGATACCTTGTGGAATTTAGAAGCGATGGCGACCGACATTTTTGTGGTTCGTCATTCATCGTCAGGCGCGCCGCACTTTATTGCCAAAGATGTTTGTCCGCATGTGGCAATCATTAATGCAGGCGATGGCCGTCATGCGCATCCTACGCAAGCCATGCTGGATATGTTGACGATTCGCCGTGAAACCAAAAAGAATTTTGAAGATATTTCCATTGCCATTATTGGCGATATTAAGCATTCACGTGTTGCCCGCTCAGATGTCGCTGCATTGCAAACGTTGGGCTGTAAAGACATTCGTGTCATTGCGCCAAATACTTTGCTGCCTTACGGTTTTGATGATTATGGCGAAGGCATTCGTCTGTTCAACAATATGGAAGCCGGCATTCAAGACTGCGACGTGATTATTACTTTACGTATTCAAAATGAACGTATTGATTCTCCTGCGCTGTCATCTCAAGCCGAATTCTACAAAATGTACGGTTTGAATAAAGAGCGTTTGGCTTTGGCAAAACCTGACTGCATCGTGATGCATCCGGGACCAATGAACCGTGGTGTTGAAATTGACTCGAGTATTGCCGATGGTGCTCAGTCGGTGATTTTACATCAGGTGACCAACGGTATTGCGGTGCGTATGGCGGTACTGGCTTTGGCAATGCAAGGTCAGTTGCAAGAAAAAGGTTTAATTGAAGCGATTGCGGTTTAAGGGATAGTCATGAGTATTGTTAAAGTTGAAAATGTACGTGTCTTAGATCCAATTAATCAAACTGACAGCGTACAGACGGTTTATATTGAAAATGGCCGATTGGTTGCCGATAGCAATGCCGCTGAAACCATTGATGGTCAAGGCAAATGGCTGATGCCAAGTATGGTTGATCTCTGTGCGCGTTTGCGTGAGCCGGGTCAGCAGCAGCATGGCACTTTAAAGTCAGAAGGTAAGGCTGCGCGTGCGAATGGTATTTTGCATGTGTTTACCCCGCCAGACTCTAAACCGATTGTGCAGGACAATGGCGCATTGATTCATGGCCTGGTGGAAAAAGCCATGCTGGACGGCGGCATTTATCTGCAGGTGATTGGCGCGCAAACTCAAGGTTTGTTAGGCAAGCAGCCGGCGAATATGGCAGGTTTGAAAAAAGGTGGCTGTACTGCGGTATCGAATGCCAATGCGCCATTTATGGACGATGATGTAGTGATTCGCACCTTGGAATATGCTGCGGGTCTGAACATGACCGTTGTGTTCTATGCCGAAGAGCCGCAGATTGCCAAAGATGGCTGTGTGCATGAAGGTTTTGTCGCATCTCGTCAAGGTTTGCCGATGATTCCTGCATTGGCGGAAACCGTAGCCATTGCAAAATACTTATTGATGATTGAAGCTACTAAAGTGCGTGCGCACTTTGGTCTGTTGTCATCAGGCGCATCCGTTGAATTGATTAAACAGGGCAAAGCGAAAGGTTTGCCGGTCACTTGCGATGTAGCCATGCACCAATTGCATTTAACGGATCAGTTGATTGACGGCTTTAATTCACTTGCGCATGTTCGTCCGCCGCTGCGTTCTGAGCAAGATAAAGACTTGCTCCGCCAAGCAGTGAAAGACGGTGTGATTGATGCGATCTGTACGCATCATGAGCCGCTGAGCAGCTCTGCGAAAATGGCGCCTTTTGCTGAAACACAACCTGGTTTTACCGCATTTGATACCTATGTACCTTTTGGTATTCAACTGATTCAAGAAGGCCTATTAAGCCCACTGGAATGGGTTGAGAAAGTTACACTCGCACCGGCAAAAGTGGCCAATATGCAACAGCGTTGGGCAGATGAAGCGGGTTGGGTACTGGTCGATCCAGAGCTTGAGTGGACTATTAATAAAGACACGATTGTATCAAATGGTAAGAACACACCATTAATTCAGCAAACGGTAAAAGGTAAAGTAGTTCACGCTTTTTATGCCGTTTAAGCGCACGCTCAACATGGAAATTTGTTGATTCTCAGAATTTTGATTAGACATTAAAAAGTCAGCTTCGGCTGGCTTTTTTAGTGAAGATTGAAATTAAAAGATTGAAAATAAAAGAAGAAATTAAAGCGTTGACAAGTCCGAACAAATTATTACATTTGATCAAAAAAATAAGCATATAAACTGAAGTACACATGAAAATAATGACAACTGCATGGAGTACAAATATGAGTATAGATTTATTAGCGCTTATTAAGCAGCACGTCTCCTCGATTGTGCTGGACGGTGATACACAACACTTAACTGAAAAAAATTCAGCCATTAGCCAGTTTGTTCCAGTCCTGTTGAATATTTTTCGATCCAAACCTGAATTTATTGATGCGTTCCAAAAACAGTTAAATCCCCGCATTGGTGATATTTTCTCAGCGAATCCCACATTAAAAGATCAATTTCTGCAACATCTGGGTGGCGGTGCAGCACCAGCGTCAGAAATAGAGCAGACCTTGAACCACACGATTGCCCCAACCTTAGGGGTGCTTGAAAATGAAGCGGGTTCATCTGATCCCGTCGCAATCACGCATTTACTCGATAATCATGCAGATAGCATTTTGGCTGCACTGCCACAATGGGCAGTACCTTTACTCGCAGGTTTAGGGATAAATACAGCAGCCGGCCGTACATTACACCAAGCGCCTGCCGTTGAACCAACACCTGTTATCGTTGAAGAAAAGCGTTCGAATTGGTTATTGCCGATTATTGCGGTGCTTATATTATTAGGTCTGATCGCATTTTGGTTTAAGTCTTGTACCAATAAAGAAGAACCAACCACCTCTGCAACAACGGTTGCACAGCCTGCGGCATCTCAGCCAGCACATTTGCAATTTAGTACCGGTGCGGATGGGCAGTTAACCAACTGTCAAATTCAAACAGGTGATTCAAATTATCTTGAAATTTTGCAGCAACAAGTCAAACAGATCTTTAACTTTAATACGGGCTGTGGTGCTTCATCTGATGCCAGTTACCATACGCAATTTATTGATCAAGATACCATTCCAACGGTTCTGCAAAAACTTAAAGGTGTGCCAAATACCACTTTAACCTGGACAGAAAATCAGTTATCAATTTTGTCGCAAAATCCTGCGGATGCTCAAAACCTTGCCAATCAAATTAAGCCTTTAGCAAAAAATATGACGGTATTGGTTCAAGAAGGTGTGAGTGAACAAACTGCTGTAGATAACAGTATTACCGATGCACAAAAAGCACTAGCGAGCATTAACCCTGAACAAGTTCGTGCCCTAGATGTTGCGACTGCGCTGAATTTACAAATTATTAATTTTGCGACAGGTTCATCTGATATTCCTGATGTGAATAAATCGATTTTAGATCAGGCGGCAGCGTTAATGCAGCGTGCAACACAGGTACATCTGACTGTACAAGGTCATACCGATGCTGTGGGTAATGCAGAAGCGAATAAAACTTTATCGCAAGAGCGTGCGCAATCTGTGGTGGATTATTTGGTGTCGAAAGGCGTTGATCCTGCACAGCTTCAAGCGGTGGGCTATGGTCAAGAAAAACCCGTAGCGGATAACAGCACCAAAGAAGGTCAATTCAAAAACCGTCGTATTGAGTTTGAAGTTTTAAATACGGAGAATGGCAAAGTACGAGATGTCACCAGTGAAGGTGTGACTGAAAAGACCAATTAAAACCATACTAAATTAAATGAGATGTAAAAAATCCCTGCACATGCGGGGATTTTTCTCGTCAAAGCGCTGTAATTTTGAGTAAAATACGCGCGAAGAATAAAATCATAATGGTACTTATACAATGAAAAAAATAGTCATCACGAGCCTCATGTTGTCTGCGGCATTGATATCCGGCTGTGATAATTTTAAAAATAAAAAAGATGCTGAAGCCAAAACGGAAGCGCCTGCTTTGGAAGATTGGAGTTGTACTGCACAAGCCAATATCGACCAATTGCAAGATCACTTAAAAAACGAATATCTCAAAGAATTAAACAAAGAAATACGTCAGTCCGATTATGAAGCCGATCAGCAACTCATGGATCTGATTGTAAAAAATCTAAAATTTAAAATTCAAAATGTCACGACTTTAACTGAAGATCCTAATAAAGCCAAAACATTGGAATGTAGCAGTCAACTGTTGGTGGTTTTCCCGAAAGGATTACAAAAGCGTGCTGAAAACGCCTTTGCTGAACGACCATGTGACGAAGGCTGTGAAGAACGTGGTAATTATACTTTGAATGATTCACTCGAAGATGGTGAGTCAGGCTTAAGCATGGACAATGATCAGCTTAAAGGGAACTTTAGCTATAGCATCACTAAAACGGACAAAGATGGTTTGAGCCTAAGTGTACCGAGTCAAAATGACGTAATTGATAGCGTTGTCACAGTGACACGTCATGCGGTGCTATATGCGGCATATAGTGCTCAAAATAAGCGAGACGAAGAATCCTATCAGCAAGGGATGGAGAGTCAATCTCAACAAATGAGCCTTGCACAAAAGGCAATGGATATTCGAAAAAAAGAGCTAGATCGGGATAATGCCAAAGTGGTGGATCGTCTCAATCAGACTTGGGATCGTTTTAGTGATGAACAAAAGGCGCAGTTACAGCAAGATCAAGCGGATTGGTTTGAAAAGCGTGATATCGACTGTAAAGTGCTTGCACAAAAAAGTGTTTATTCATTAAATGAAAGTGAAAAAGAGACTTATCAAAAGCATTCGCAATACTGGGATGATGCAATGAATACGCAAAATCAAGAGTTGCAATATACCAAATGCTTTAATCAGAAAACTACAGAACGAATTGTATATTTAAATAACGTGTTTAATTGATCTAAAAGAAGAAAAGCCCTTAATTGAGTAATGCCAGTCAGTTAAGCAAATTTTAGTAAAATGTAGTAAAAATGAGTGTATGTAAATACGCTCATTTTTTTATGTCTTTATCTGAACATTTAGAATCCACTCTTGAACATTCTCTCCCATCA
>NZ_VPAN01000051.1:0-17952 GCF_013419225.1 Acinetobacter sp. YH12097
AAAAGGTAAGACAGATCTTGGAATAAGAGAATGGGAGTGCATGAGCTGTGGTACAGCTCATGATCGAGATATAAACTCAGCTCTAAACATTCTTGCGCTTGGGCATAAGCGTCTAGCTGTAGGAATCACCCTCGTTTAAGGGGGTGAGGATGTCAAATTTGCTTTCCGCTGTCATATGTTTTTGTTTAGAATCATCCATACCAAAGCGAATAAACAGGCATAGGCATGCAAACGAATATCACTGAACCATCTTCCAGCACAACCTTACAGTATGTGCATTGGTTCCGTCATTCTGCACCCTATATTAATGCGCATCGCAACAAAACCTTTGTCATCATGTTTGATGGTGAAGCGCTGCAACATGAAAATTTTCAACACATTATTCATGATATTGCCTTATTACACTCACTTGGTATTCGTCTAATTTTGGTGCATGGTGCTCGTCCGCAAATCAATCATAATTTACAAAGCAGCGGCATCCAGACACCATTTCATCATCATCGTCGCATTACCACTCGCGAATCCTTACCTGCAGTGATGAATGCTGTTGGCTCCATTCGTCTGCAAATTGAAGCCCTCCTATCTATGGGTTTAGCCAACTCACCGATGTACGGCGCGCGTATTGATGTGGTCTCAGGTAATTTAGTCACGGCAAAACCGTATGGCATTCGTGACGGTATCGATTTTCAACTGTCTGGTGAAGTTCGTTCCGTCGATATCGATGCAATTCAACGTCATTTAGATAGCCAAAATATTGTGGTGCTTGGGCCGACAGGTTATTCCACTACAGGTGAAGTGTTTAATTTATTGGCTGAAGAAGTTGCGACCAAAACCGCGATCAGTTTAAAAGCGGATAAGTTAATTTTCTTGGGCAAACAACACGGTTTGCACAATGAACATGGGCAGCTACAACGCGAAATTACACCTCATCAACTTGATCAGCATATTTTGCAATATCAAGATTCTAATCCCGATATTGCCCTGCATTTAAGCGTTGCTAAAGATGCCTCGTTACAAGGCGTACACCGTGTTCATCTTATTTCATATGCCTATGATGGCGCATTGATCGAAGAATTGTTCACACGTGACGGTTCTGGCACCATGATCACCGATGCGCATTATGAAGAAGTGCGTACTGCCGATATTCAAGATGTTGGCGGCTTAATCAATCTCTTACGCCCTCTCGAACAAGAAGGCATCTTGGTTTATCGCTCACGCGAACGTCTGGAAAATGAAATTGGACAATTTGCAGTGATTGAACGTGACGGTACGATTTTGGCTTGCGCTGCGTTATACCCGATTCCTGTCACAGGGAATGAAAAACGCTCTGCTGAAATCGCATGTGTGGCTGTGCATCCAGGTTATCGAAAATCGAATCGTGGCAGCCAAATTTTGCATTATTTAGAAGAAAAAGCGCGAGATTTAGGTATTGAACAATTGTTTATTTTGACCACACGGACAGCGCATTGGTTCCTTGAACAAGGTTTTGAACAAGTCAGTGTCGATGACTTACCGAATGCCCGTCAGGCCTTATACAACTACCAAAGAAACTCATTGGTTTGTAAAAAGTCACTTTAAAGTGGCTTTTTTTATGCGCTGAATAGCATTATTTTGCATAAGGTTATGCCGAATCCCTTGGCTATCCCCTCAAATCACTTTGCAAGCCATAGAATAACCATATCTACCATTTAAATAACCCAAATAAATAAAATAATTTCAATAACTTAAAATAATACTTCGACACATTATATGTTTTTCTAAAATCATAATTTCTCATAAGTTTTGCTGATTTTTATTTATCTTTTTTCCTGATTTTAAATTTAAGTTTTCTTATTTTTTTCGAAAAAGAAAACTCTTTAGCTTATGTGTTCATAAATCAACAGTTCTGCACATTTAGACCTTTATAGGAGCAACACATGCGTACTCACAAAGTAAAACTTTGGACAAAAACACTTGTACTGTCTACAGCGGTTGTGGGTGCCATGATGATGTCGGGCTGTGGCAAAAAAGAGGCTGATGAAAATGTCACCTTAAATATCGGCTTCCAAAAATATGGCTTATTGCCAATTTTAAAAGAACGCGGAACCTTAGAAACAGCCTTAAAAAGCCAAGGTGTAAATATCAAATGGGTGGAATTTCCTGCGGGTCCACAGCTGCTTGAAGGCCTCAATGTGGGCAGCGTGTCATTTGGTGAAGTCGGTGAAGCACCGCCTATCTTTGCTCAAGCCGCTCAAACCGATTTGGTTTACATTGCCAACCAACCTGCAGTTCCAAAAGCTGAAGCTTTAATTGTGCAAAAAGATTCGGCTATTCACAGTATTCAGGACTTAAAAGGTAAACGTGTGGCCTTAAACAAAGGCTCAAACGTGCATTACCTGTTGCTCAAGTTGTTGGAAGCCAATCAGCTTAAATTTAGCGACATCAATGTCGTGTATTTACCGCCTGCCGATGCACGAGCTGCCTTTGAAAAAGGTGCAGTCGATGCATGGGTAATTTGGGACCCGTTCCTTTCTGCCGCTGAGCATCAACTTAATGCTCGCACCATTGCCAATGGCGAAAACTTGGTGAAGAACTACCAGTTCTATTTGGCCGATCGCAAATTTGCTCAGGAAAATCCAAAAGTCCTGCAAGCTGTGGTGAATGAGTTGAATTTGACCACGCAATGGGTCTCAAAAAATCAAGATGAAGCGGCCAAGTTACTCGAAGGCAAAACCGGCTTAGGTCTAGATGTACTTAAAACATCAATTTCTCGCTTAGGCAATCAAGTGACGCCGATTACTGCACAAGTGGCGCAAGAGCAGCAGCAAGTCGCTGATGCGTTTTATAACGAAAAATTAATTCCAAATAAATTAAATATTGAGTCGGCCATTATCAAATAAGTCGACTACAGCATAAGGGCGATGCCATGCGTATTCTAAGAACATTTTCCATACTGACTTTAGCCACTTTGGCCCTTGGACTCAGTGCCTGCCAAAAACAAGAAACAGCACAGCAGGATGGTGAAAAACCAGCTGAAACAGCCGTAAAAACCTTGGTTATCGGTTTCCAAAAATCAGCCTTAAATTTACTGGTTGCCCGTGAACAAAAGCTCTTTGAACAACAATTTCCTGGCGCTCAGATTGAATGGAAGGAATTCCCTGCTGGCCCACAAATGTTAGAAGCCCTTGCGGTCGGTGCGGTGGATTATGGCTATGTCGGCAACACCCCGCCTATTTTTGCCCAAGCTGCCAATAAAGACCTGAATTATATTGGCTATGAAGTGGTGCCTGAACAGTCGCTTGCTGTCGTGATTCCAGCGGACAGCTCAATCAAAACCATTCAAGAATTACGTGGTAAACGCGTTGCTGTACAAAAAGGCTCGAGTGCGCATGAGTTATTAGCCAAGACTTTAGAAAAAGCCGGTTTGACGTGGATCGACATCCAACCAATTTGGATTCCACCAGCAGATGCACGAGCCGCATTTGATAAAAAATCAATTGATGCATGGGCCATTTGGGACCCGTTTTTATCTGCAGCGGAGTTGGATGCTCAAGCTAAAGTGCTGATTCAATCTGGTGATTTTCCAAAGACCTATTCATTTTATGTGGCAAATCCAAAAGTCGTTCAAGCACACCCTGATGCCCCAGCTAAATTTTTAAAGGCCCTAGACGCTTCCGATCAGTGGATTGTGAAGAACCAAAATGTGGCTTTAGAGATTTATCAAAACAGCACTGGGCTGCAAAAGAATATTGCTGCGCAAGCCTTTTCACGCCGATCCAAACCATCTCCTGTGCGCTCGCTGACACCCGAGGTCATACAAGCACAGCAAAATATTGCGGACTTATTTAAACAAGTCCAACTGATTCCAAACAACATTCAAGTCCAAAAGCAAGTTTGGATACCTTCATCACATTGATACCCGAGCCATCAAAAATACAAGGAACTGAACATGAAAATTTTCTGGTTTATCCCTACCCACGGTGACAGTCGCTACTTAGGAACAAGTAAAGGTGCACGCCAAGTCGATCATGCCTACATGAAGCAAATTGCAGTAGCGGTGGATAATCTTGGCTATGAAGGCGTTCTGATTCCGACAGGTCGTTCATGTGAAGATCCATGGCTTACAGCTGCAAGCTTGATTGATGCCACTAAAAATCTAAAATTTCTAGTCGCTCTACGTCCGGGGGTGACAACGCCTGCACTGACTGCACGTATGGCAGCAACATTTGACCGTTTATCTGGCGGTCGTATCTTACTAAACTTAGTCACAGGCGGTGATGAGCAAGAACTCAAGGGTGATGGTGTCTATGAAGATCATGCGACGCGTTACCAAACTGCCGCGGAATACACCACGATTTGGCGTGAAATTTTAACCCGTTCACATACTGGTGAAAGCTATACCTTCCATGGCGAACGCCTGAGTGTGGACGACGCAAAATTACTTTATCCACCGGTACAAAAACCGTATCCACCACTATGGTTTGGCGGTTCTTCAGAGGCAGCTGTTGAACTGGCAACGGATCAAGTTGACACCTATTTGACTTGGGGTGAGCCACCTGCTGCGGTAAAAGAAAAAATTGCAGTGGTGCGTGAAAAAGCCAAAGCCAAAGGACGTGAACTGAATTATGGCATTCGTTTACATGTCATTGTGCGCGAAACCAATGAAGAGGCATGGAAAGCAGCTGAAGAGCTGATCCAATATGTCGACGATGACACCATTGCAGCTGCGCAAGCCAAGTTCAAAACCATGGACTCTGTTGGTCAACGCCGTATGGCTGAACTGCACAACGGCGACCGTAGCAAATTAGAAGTATCGCCAAACTTATGGGCGGGTGTTGGCCTGGTTCGTGGTGGTGCAGGTACGGCACTCGTTGGTGATCCTGAAACTGTCGCCGCACGTATCCAAGAATATGCCGATCTAGGAATTAGCACCTTCATTTTCTCTGGTTACCCACACCTTGAAGAGTCTATCCGTTTTGCAGAATTGGTGTTCCCACTACTGCCATTGGAAACACGTCAGAAATTGGTTCAACCTAACTTAACCGGCCCATTTGGTGAGATTGTCGCGAACAATTACACACCAGATGAAAATAAAAAAGCTGAAAAGATTCAGGAGCCGGCCTAATGTCCAAAACTGTTTCTGTTGAAACCTTCAAAGCACCGAAGGTTTCACGTGGAACACAACTCGGGCAGCGTTTGCTGCCTTGGTTGTTTCCTATTGCATTAATTATTGTGTGGCAAATTGCCTCTGTTACAGGGCTGTTAGAAAGTCGTATTTTGCCTGCGCCAAGTGCGGTGGTGGTGGCCTTTTGGAACTTACTGATCAGTGGTGAACTGTGGAAGCATGTTCAAATCAGTGCAGGTCGTGCTTTGGTTGGACTTCTAGTCGGCGGTGGTTTAGGTCTTTTTTTAGGTCTGCTGAATGGTTCATCCAAAACAGCATCGACGTTACTCGATACCACGCTGCAAATGATCCGCAACATTCCTGCTCTTGCCCTGATTCCCTTGGTGATTTTATGGTTTGGGATCGATGAATCGGCCAAGCTATTTTTAGTCGCTATTGGCGTATTCTTTCCCATTTATATCAACACCTATCATGGCATTCGTTCTGTAGACCCTCAACTGATTGAAATGGGCAAAAGCTATGGTTTGAGTGGCTGGCAACTGTATAAAGAAATTATTCTGCCAGGGGCGATGCCGTCTATTTTGGTTGGTCTGCGTTTTTCACTCGGTCTCGTTTGGGTTTTGTTGATTGTGGCAGAAACCATTTCAGCACAAGCCGGCATCGGTTATATGACCATGAATGCGCGCGAATTTCTACAAACCGACATCGTCTTGGTCGGGATTTTATTGTATGCCCTACTCGGTAAATTGGCCGATGTACTGGCTGTTGCCTTAGAAAAATATTTACTCCGTTGGCACTCGGGTTACCAAAAATAAGGAGCATGTGATGACCGATTTAAGCATAAGCCGTCATGCAGACAACTCAACCCAACCTCAGCGTTCTTCAGTCGAGGATATCACCCCCCATGCGGTGTTGGGCGCAGAGATCCTGATTGAACAACTACACAAATTTTATGGCGATGTTAAAGTCCTTGAAGACCTAGACCTGCATATTCAACCCGGTGAATTCTTGGCAATTATCGGTCGTAGTGGCTGTGGTAAAAGTACCCTGCTTCGCCTCATCGCCGACTTAGAAAAACCGAGTTATGGCGAAATTAAATTTAAGTCTGCACGTCATATTCGTGAAGGCATCACCAGTGATGATATTCGTGTGATGTTCCAAGACCCTCGCCTCCTGCCTTGGCGTAGCATTGAGAAAAATGTACAACTTGGTTTAAGCAAAGACCAACACGCCAATGCTACAGCACTCCTCGAAAAAGTCGGTTTAAAAGACAAAGCGGGGCTTTGGCCAACACAGCTGTCAGGGGGGCAACGTCAACGTACTGCACTGGCACGTGCTTTGTCACATAAACCACGCATTTTGCTGCTAGATGAACCACTGGGTGCGCTCGATGCCTTAACACGTTTAGATATGCAGAATTTGATTGAAAAACTTTGGACTGAACAAGGTTTTACCGCGATTTTGGTCACGCATGATGTAAGTGAAGCCGTGCAGTTAGCAGACCGAATTATCTTGCTGGATAAAGGCCATATTGCCCAAGAATTTCGTGTCGATTTGGCCCGCCCACGAAAAAAAGGCATTGAATTTACTGAACTTGAACAACAAGTCTTACAAGCAGTCTTGGCCACTTAAGCTGTACTTGTGCAGGAAATCATCACTTAAACCGTGTGACTTCCTGTCCTATTCAAGAACAATATCGCAACAAAACCATGTTTAGCATTGAGGGGAGATTTATTGCCTGTTGACAAATACATCACAAAAATTACGATAAATCATATAAATCCATGACTAAAAATAATGATTTATTTAAATTTCACCCTAAAATGATTATTTGAAATATTATGGCATTCGTCGTATTTATTTGACCGTTGAACAGAATAAACTGCCAAAATTCATAAAATTAAAAACGATGATTGTGCACAAATCTGTTGATTTGCCGTACAATTCAATATTCCCTTTTCATTTTCTTAAAAGAGCTAATGGAACAAAAAAAGAGTACCCAGAAACGCCACCAGTTGCTTAATGCAGCACTGGATGTCTTTTCCCTGTATGGCTTCAATGGCGCCAGCTTGGATGAGATCGCACAGATTGCAGAAATGCATAAATCGAATATTTTCTATTACTATGAAAATAAAGAAGCGCTTTATGTTGAAGTTCTGACAACGGTTCTACAAAAGTGGCTTGCTCCGCTACAAATGTTGGAAGCAGACCTTGAGCCTGAAGAAGCGATCACCAATTATCTATTGCAGAAAATTGAAGTATCTCGTACCCAACCGAAAGCCTCACGTTTGTTCGCACTTGAAGTCATTCAGGGCGCACCACACATTCTTGAAATTTTAAAAGGCCCACTAAAAAAATTAGTGAAACGCAAAGCCAAAGTCATTAGCAACTGGCAAGAGCAAGGTAAAATTTCAAAAGATATTGATCCAGAACTTTTAATTCTGAACATTTGGGCAATTACGCAAAACTATGCTGACTTTGCAACCCAAATGGAAATGGTCACTGGAAAAACCTTACGTAATCGCAGTATGCAACAACGGATTATTCAACATACCGTTCATATGATGCTTTACGGTGTAATTCCACGCCCAGAAAAGTAAATTGAATTGGGTCGAATTGGCATACGACCATAGCATTCTATGGTCGCCGACCGAAATTAGCTAAATGCCTTATTTGACTGTTTGATATAATTTCAATAATTTCTTTGCGCCGAATAATAAATTTTCTTCCCAATCCAGATGCGCTGTGTCATTCGCACCATCGGTAATATATTTTACCGATACAAAGCGAACACCCAGTTTTTTACATACTTTAGCGATTGCGTAGCCTTCCATATCGACAAGATTACACGGTACTTTCGGCAGCCCAGTTTCAAAGCTGTCGCCTGTACCACAAATTCCTTTAGGCAAATGGCTAAACATGCTCTCTGGCTGAATTTCAGCAGGATGATCGGTATCCATCGGCGTCACCCCCACATCAAAACCCAAAGGCGATACATCCATATCCCGTTGTACAAATTGAGCTACTTCAACCAAAGCATGTGCATCAAAATGTGAACTTCCCGCAGTGCCCAAATTCAGCAAAGTATGACATCCGGTTTTTTGAATCACATCAAAGGCTTTAAATGCGGCATTGACTTTACCAATACCACTGTAATGTACTTCAATGCCTGCGGCTTCAAACAAGCCTTTAGATTCACTCGGCAGGGCCATAATTAAAGCGATTTGCTGACGCATAGCGGTCTCCTCAAATTGATGCCTTCATATAGCATACATTTGCACGTGCGCAGAAAAAATCAGCTTCAAAAATCACATTGCTCAGAAAATAAATTCCTCACGCAGATTTGAATGCTATCAAATTTGAAATTGCATCGGCCGCTTGCCAATAAAAGATGGTGCCAATTGTTGGTCATGACGTAAGGCATCTAAAATCTTCTCTAAGGCAATATGCGCCATATCCCCTCGTACACTATGCGAATGGGTCATTGGCATATGCTCGATCCCAGCTCTTCGCGCTGACAAAATTTTAATGTCTTGTTTGTTGACCACCCAAGTATAGGCATTCACAGCCGGCATCAATGCCTTAGACAACAATTTTGGAATGGGAAATTTATAACTAACACAGGTATAAACCCGTGACTCATACGGCCCCACAGGACTAATCAGACTATTAAACACCATACCCGACGGCTCTCCCCAATGGTATTCCACCAAGGTAATATTCGGTGCGATAAAACTGTCGCGGTGAACCTGTTCAGCACCATGCGGATTGGTCAGCCATGGCATCATGCCGATATCTGCATCATGGTCATGATAGTCAACGACTACTTTGCGCGGCCCGACATCTATGGTGGCATCTACGGCTTTTCCGGACTCTGAACGAAACCAGCCTTCATGGACAAATATAGTATGGGTCACATCCATAATATTTTGTGCAACAGCGCCCATCTCACCATCATAACTGCCGACCATGTAATAGCTGACCCAGCCGGCTTGATCATAAAACGGTAATTTAAATATTTCTGGGCGTTCCTGTTTGGGCTTTTCACCGAGATAAATCCATACCACCCCATCTTGCTCACATACATCAAAACTACGCTGTTTAAAAGGATGCGGTTTTTCTGGAAAAAATTGTCCATTGACACTAGGAATATGCGCCACATGCCCATCGCCCTGATACGACCAACCATGATATGGACATGTCACGCAGCCATCGGTCATTTTACCCTTAGACAAAGGCACACCACGATGCACACATTGATCGAGCAATGCAGCGGCTGTTCCATCTTTTTGTCGGAACAGAACAAATTTTTTACCATACAGGGTGGCTGAAAAAGGCTGATCTTTTTTGAGTTCTTTAGAGGTACAAGCGACGTACCATTCTTCTAATAATCCTTTGGCATCATCCCAAAAACGGGTTTGATTACACATAATTCGATCCTTATTTTTATCTTTTTTGTTTTAATCCATATGCCTTGCTCTAGTTCCTACACTTCAAGCAAGTTTATATCTCGAAACCTGTTGATCTCTTGAAAATACGCGCAAATTTTATACATGAATGTTTTGCTTGGATAGCAAAATAACGTAACTGCATCACACGCTTGCACAAGCTCTATATTTGTTTGCTGAAATCCGTCAAAGCCAACGCGCTATATTTTTCTTCAACGGATTTACATTCACCCGACATAATTTAAGATGTGCTCTGAGCATCACAATACGCTTTTAAACACGGAGAAAAAAATAAGCTGCCACGATAAAACCCTTGTATAGTTTTCAGCATCACCAATAACCAAAGCGTACAGAGCAAAACTGCAAAAAAGGTGCCGCACTGTTGGATAGCATTTAATTGCGTATGTTCCGCCAAATTGATGACCGCCAAACTAAAAACGCCGAATGGAAATGTCATCGCCCACCACCCGAGATTAAAGGGTAAATCTCGTAAATGTTTTAGCGTGATGAGTATAGCGATTCCAAACCACCATATACCAAATCCGAGCAGAACAAGGGCTGCGAACACGCCGCCTTGAAGCAACACCTGTCCTAAATCTGCCAAGTCTACTGCTGTCAAAATACGTGGGGCTTGCTCGCCCAAAAGTAACAGCGCTAAAGCCCCTGTCCCAATCGGTCCTAAGGCCAACCAACTGCTGATCGCCATTTCCTTACTTGGCAATTGATGTAAAGCCAGACGCAGCAACAAGATGCTTAAGATGGCAAATGCAGGAAATACTGAGATCCCCCAAAGCAGATAACTCCCCAGCAAAATATGGACAGAATGGGCCTGTGCAGATAAATGCGCCAACAATAAACCGCCTGAACTGGCAACCACCTCGCAAGCCACTATCGGCAATAACCATACTGCGGTCATGCCTTGCAGCGCATGTTGCTGACGACTAAACATCAGAAATGGAACACACCATGCAATCGCTATTGACATCAACACATCGACATACCATAAATATTCAGCCCATGTGATGATGCTCATGCCCAAAAACTCTGTGTATAGCGTGGTGCCAAATTTCAATGCGCCATTGATCAGGGTTGCCAGTGCCATGGGGATCGCCCCAAGAAATAAACTCATCACTGGATGCTGGAAAATCTGCTTGTGGGTACAATATCCATCGGCTGAGATACATCCCACTAAACAATATGAACAACACGATGCTGATCTGCCATAGCCCTGCTCCGAAGGACCACATCCACTGCGGCGCCACCGCTATAGATGGTAAAATGAGGGCCACCACACCTGTGCCCATCACCACCGTAAACCAGTTTGGGGTGAAATGACGAATCAAGTCTTGTTTATGCTGGAGTTGATAAAATGGCATTTTCATCGCATGATGCTCATCAAAATGGAATGTCTATAGTTTAAGCACACCATTAAATAAGAAAAATTGATTAATATTTATTTTTATAATTTATTTTATTGATAATAAATTCATCTTTGCATAAAAAAACTTGAGTAAAAACACAACAACAAGACGAACGCAGAAGATTATGGCAATATATAGCCCTCAAACATTTTCAACAATTGATTCGCCCATGAAGCTGCTCCGTCTGAATGCTTTAGCGCCCCACTTAGAACTCCCCAAAACTGCCGTGACCATTGGCAATTTTGATGGTGTACATTTGGGTCATCAAGCGATGGTCAGCCAGCTCAAAGACATAGCACAGCAACAAAACTTAAAAACAGCTGTGATGATTTTTGAGCCACAACCGCTTGAATTCTTTAAAGCTTATGATGCACCGCCTCGAATCAGTTCACTACGTGAAAAAGTCGAATATTTAACTGAACTGGGCGTCGACTATATTGTGGTGGCGAAATTTGACAATGCCTTTCGTAATCTCAGCGCCGAAGAATTTGCCGATATTTTAAAAAATAAACTCAATACACAAAGTTTAGTTTTGGGCGAAGATCATCACTTTGGCAAAAACCGCCAAGGCAATAGCGAATTTTTACGCCAATACGGCTTCCAAGTCACAGCCCTGCAAAATGTCGAAGTTGATGGCGAACGTGTCAGTTCGACACTGGTTCGTCAGACATTACAAGCAGGCGACCTTGCCCATGCCGCAAAACTTTTAGGTCGTCCTTATAGCATCACCGGTCGTGTGCAGTATGGCGATCAAATCGGTCGCACCATTAATTTTCCTACCATTAATGTGCGTTTAAACCGTCATAAACCTTGTTTAAATGGCATTTATGCAGTCGATGTCATTTGTGAAACCGAATCTTTAACAGATAAAGTAAAAAACGAAAATGCTGACAAAT
Source organism: Acinetobacter sp. YH12097 (assembly GCF_013419225.1). Lineage (NCBI taxonomy): Bacteria > Pseudomonadati > Pseudomonadota > Gammaproteobacteria > Moraxellales > Moraxellaceae > Acinetobacter > Acinetobacter sp. YH12097. The sequence continues at coordinate 11,870 of NZ_VPAN01000051.1, forward strand.
TAGGGGTTGCAGGTTATGCACCCTCTGCCCTGTTTGGTGCAGGGCATGTTGGTACGCGTCCCGCAATTAAACAGGAACATCCTGAATGGCGATTAGAAGTACATTTTCCTGATGTTTCTGCTAATCTGTATGGCTTGTTAATGCGGGTGACGTTCTTGAACTTTTTACATGGCGAAAAGGACTACCCTTCGCTTGAAGCATTGAAAGCGGGAATTGATGACGACGTCGAAAAGCTCCTTGAGTTTCGAGGTCAGCACCCTCATTTCCCCTTTTAAACCCCGATTATTTATTGTAAAACGCGTCAGTCAACGGGCTGATAAATTTGGAAGACAACTTGCATGAGCGATAAGCAAACTCCTGAAAATGCAGTGGATTATAAAGCCACGCTAAACCTCCCAGGTACTGAATTTGCGATGAAAGCAAATCTCGCAGTACGTGAAGCGAAATGGTTAGAAGAGTGGTATGCCGACAACATTTATCAGCAGATTCGTGCATCGCGTATTGGCAAGAAAAAATATGTGCTTCATGACGGCCCTCCATACGCAAATGGCCAAATTCACTTAGGTCATGCGGTAAACAAAGTCCTCAAAGACATCATCATCAAAAGCCGTGTGATGGACGGTTTTGACGCGCCGTATGTACCAGGTTGGGACTGTCATGGTCTTCCAATCGAACTGAAAGTTGAAGAAAAAGTCGGTAAAGTCGGCGTAAAAGTAGATGCTTCAACTTTCCGTAAAGCCTGCCGTGAATACGCTTACACCCAAGTCGAATTACAAAAGAAAGACTTCGTGCGTATGGGCGTATTTGGTGATTGGGACAACCCTTACCTCACCATGAACTTCAAACAAGAAGCCGACATCGTTCGTTCGCTCGGTGAAATTGCCAAAGCAGGCCATATTGAGCCGGGTCTTAAACCAGTCAACTGGTGTTTGGATTGCGGTTCTGCCTTAGCTGAAGCTGAAGTGGAATACGAAGACAAAAAATCAGATGCGATTGACGTGGGTTTTACCGTTGTTGATTTAGCTGATTTATCTGCACGCCTAGGTGTTACAGTTAGCGATTCTACAGATATCGTAATCTGGACAACTACGCCTTGGACCATGCCTGCCAACCAAGCGGTTGCTCTACACGCTGAGCTTGAATACCAATTGGTGAAAGCAACTGGCGAAGACAAAGCAGCGCAAAACTTCATCCTTGCAAAATCATTGGTTGAATCTGCAACTCAACGTTATGGTTTTAATACAGTTGAAGTAATCGCTGAATTTGCTGGTGCAAAACTTGAAAATCTAGTACTACAACATCCGTTAATTGCTGAACGCCAAGTACCAGTGATTTTGGGTGAGCATGTGACTGATGGTAGTGGTACGGGTGCTGTACATACCGCGCCAGGCCATGGTGTGGACGACTATAAAGTTGGCTTACAGTACAACCTGAAAGTCGACAATCCAGTCGGCGGTAACGGTGTATATTTACCAACTGCGCCAATTTTTGCAGGCGAACACATCTACAAAGCCAATCCAAAAATCATTGCTGCTTTAACCGAAGCAGGCAAGCTTTGGGCACATGTGGTGATCAAACATAGCTATCCACATTGCTGGCGCCATAAAACACCGATTATCTTCCGTGCAACACCGCAATGGTTCATCAGCATGGATGCAAAAGGTTTACGCCAAGGTGCATTGAACGCGATTGAAAATGACATCAGCTTCGTACCGGATTGGGGTAAAAACCGTATCCAATCGATGATTGAAGGTCGTCCAGACTGGTGTATCTCACGTCAACGTACATGGGGCGTGCCGATTCCGTTCTTTGTGCATAAAGATACTAACGAACTTCACCCGCGTACGCCTGAGCTGATCGAAGAAGTGGCGAAGCTGATTGAACAAGAAGGTATTGATGGCTGGTATAACCGTGATGCATCTGAGTTTATCGGTGCAGATGCAGAGCAGTACAATGCGGTTCGTGACACTCTAGACGTTTGGTTTGACTCTGGAACAACACACTTTGCAGTACTTCGTGAACGTGAAGAATTGCAAGACCCTGCTGACTTGTACCTTGAAGGTTCTGACCAACACCGTGGTTGGTTCCAGTCTTCATTGTTAACGTCTATGGCGATTAATAACCGCGCACCGTACAAAGGCTTATTGACTCACGGCTTCGTTGTGGACGAAAAAGGCCGCAAAATGTCGAAGTCGATCGGTAACGTGATCACGCCGCAAGACATCATTAAAGACATGGGTGCAGATGGCCTACGTTTCTGGATTGCGTCTGCAGACTACCGTTATGAAATGACTGCAGGTAAAGAAATCTTCAGCCGTGCATCAGATGGTTACCGCCGTATCCGTAACACATTGCGTTTCTTGTTGGCGAACTTGAATGGCTTCAAACCATCGACTGATGCTTTGCCTGTCGATCAATTGATCGCACTGGATCAATACATCTTGCAACGTGCTGCGGAAGTACAAAAAACTATTCAACAAGCTTATGAAGATATGAACTTCCATATCGTGACTAGCGCATTGACCAACTTCTGTATTAATGACTTGGGTGGTTTCTACCTCGACATCATCAAAGACCGTCAGTACACCACCAAAGCAGACTCAGCAGCGCGTCATTCTGCACAAACGGCGTTGTATCACTTGGTTCAGGCCTTTGTCCGTTGGATGTCTCCTATCTTGAGCTTTACCGCACAAGAAGCTTGGCCGTTGATTCCAGAGCAATCTGAGAAATATGTATTTACTGCGGAGTGGTATGACATTCCTGTAGCCTCTACAGCGAATCTGGTGACTGAAGCTGAATGGCAAACCTTGATCACCGTCAAATCTGCAGTAAACAAGTTTATTGAAGCTGCACGTACTGCAAAAACTGTGGGTTCAAACTTGTCTGCCAAAGTTGAACTTTGGGCCAATGCTGAACTGAAAGCTGTTTTAGACAAATTCGGTGAAGAACTGCGTTTTGTCCTCATCACCTCTCAAGTGATTGTTAATGAATTTGACGCAGCACAAGGCGAAGCCTCTGACCTTGACGGTTTAAATGTCAAAGTCTCTGCTGCTGACGGTGAAAAATGTGCACGCTGCTGGCATGTACTGCCAGATGTGAATACACATCACGAACATCCAGGTCTTTGTTCTCGTTGTATTATTAACCTTCCTACAGGTCAAGGCGAAGAGAGAAAATATGCCTAATCCACAAGAAAAAAAGGGCTTCTTTCAATTCTACCCACACAATTTAGTGTGGGTGGGCTTATCCATTGTTGCCATTATTTTGGATCAATGGACCAAATGGATTGCAAGTACACATCTGAACTACGCAGATCCTGTACCTGTCATGCCCTTTTTAAACTGGACATTACTACATAACTATGGCGCTGCCTTTAGTTTCTTGTCCGATGCCGGTGGATGGCAACGTTATTTCTTTACTTCACTCGCAGGACTTGTGTCTGTCATTTTTGTATTTTGGCTCATGCGTATGCCAAAAAACGTGAAAGTCCTTCCAATTGCCATTGCCCTGATTTTAGGCGGCGCAATAGGCAACTTAATTGACCGCGTATCTTTAGGTTATGTGGTGGATTTCATTCACGTGTATTACAACAACAGCCACTTTCCTGCATTTAATATTGCAGACAGTGTCATTACATTAGGCACGATTCTGCTTCTTATCGATACGTTTTTCTTAGAAAAACACCGAATTCAACGTGCGGAAGCGCAAAATGACTGATTTTATCAATCCTAACGAGGAAACTCGTATTGAAGAAGGTTCTAAAGTAGACCTTCACTTTTCTGTTGCTATTGAAAATGGCGTAGAAATTGACAATACCCGTAGCCGTGCTGAACCTGTCAGCCTTGTCATGGGTGATGGCAGCTTATTACCGGGTTTTGAGAAAGCTTTATTCGGTTTACGTGCAGGTGACCGCCGTACTGTGAGCCTTCCTCCTGAAGATGCTTTTGGTCCATGGAACCCGGAAAACGTACAAAAATTTGATACTGTCAAATTTGAGCAACGTCCTGTTGAAGGCCATATGATTGAGTTTGAAGATAAAGCCAAACAAAGTCTGTATGGGGTGATCAAAACTGTAGGTGAAGACATTACCGAAGTGGATTTCAACCACCCTCTAGCCGGTAAAAATATCACCTTTGAAGTTGAAATTTTCAAAGTGACCCCTGCCGGTCAACAAGGCGTGAAACTGATCTAAGTTTCAGCAAATGAAAGCTCCTTCGGGAGCTTTTTTTTATCACTATTTTTATAACTATTTTTATAACTATTTTTATAACTATCAATCGACTCGATACATTTTCTGTATATGCAACGGACCGAATTCATATTAATTTAATGCAAGACTTTAAAACAAGACGGGAAATAAGATGAAACTTCATATTATTGTCGGCAGTGTCCGCGAAGGTCGCACGGCAATTAAAATTGCCAACTGGCTACTTTCAGAAATCGAAAGCTATGACTACAGTACCGTAGAAACTGAAATTGTCGATTTAAAAGAATGGGATCTGCCAATTTTTGCAGGCGCACATCCGCCTTTAACAGGCATTTATGACCAACCCAAGCAGCAAGCATGGGCAGTTGACATCCTCCCCCCCTTAAAAGAGGGTGATTCCTACAGCTAGACGCTTATGCCCAAGCGCAAGAATGTTTAGAGCTGAGTTTATATCTCGATCATGAGCTGTACCACAGCTCATGCACTCCCATTCTCTTATTCCAAGATCTATCCTACCTTGTATCTTAGTTTGTATAGTGATTAGCTATCACTATATGAAAATTGTAGAGCTTGTGTTCTACCTAAAACTTCTAAGTTTGTCCGAAAGAGTAAGTCTACAATTTTCCCCTAATTACTCCTTTCAACTCTGAACGGTAACTAAGCACTTTGATGCTGTATTCACAAGGTTAGATCGTGATTAGTGAGTAATTAAAACACTATATGGATTGTAGAGGTACACATGATTACATTGGGTATTGATGTCAGTAAAGCCAAAATTGATTGTTGTATTTTTCCTTCTGGTCTAACTGGAAAGAGAAAAACCAAAAGGTTTGATAATGCACAATCTGGTTTTGTTAAACTCGTAAAGTGGTTAACCGAACTAGATGTTAATTTATCAGACACTCGGGCTGTAATGGAAGCTACATCGGTATATCATGAGAATCTAGCTCATTTTTTATATGATATGGAATTAACAATATGTATCGCTAATCCTGCAAGAGTTCGAGCGTTTGCAAAAGGATTATCAATGCTAAATAAAACAGATAAAGCAGATAGCGAAGCTCTCGTCTATTATGCAAATACTGTTAAGTTAGCAACATGGCAACCTGAGAAAGAAAATGTAAGAATATTAAAAGCTTTAATAAATAGATATGCAGTTCTTGAAGAAGACTTGCAACGTGAAAAGAATCGTTTAGAAAAGGCTCAATCTACTCAAACATTTCCACAAGTATTACTCTCAATTAATATTCGTATTCAACAACTTGAACAAGAGATTATTAGATTGGATGAAATGATCTCTAGTCATGTAAATGGTGATTCAGAGCTAAAAAATGATCTTGCTTTACTAACTACTATTCCAGCAGTAGGAAGGAAAACTGGATTGCTCATGCTAGGGTTATTACGCTCTCATCACTTTGAAAAAGCAAGTCAGGTCGCAGCTTATGTTGGTCTAGTTCCTATACATTTCCAATCTGGCAGTTCGGTCAATAAACGAAGTCGTTTATCAAAAGCAGGTGATAGTAAAATACGCTCTAGCCTATTTATGCCATCTATAGTTGCACTTCAATATAATCCCCATATTAAGGCACTGTATCAGCGACTACGTGAAAAAGGAAAGCCTAAAATGCTGATTGTTGGTGCTGCAATGCGTAAGTTAGTACACCTATGCTATGGTGTATTAAAACATCAAACTGCTTATCAAATATAAGGTAAATAATTACTAAATTAGGTTGACAGCCAAGACGGTATCTTTTGGACTACTTGAGGTGATCTCACCGCAGCACGAACAGATTTGGGTGGTATAGGCTTCTTGGACTTCTTCAAACAATACGCCTGCGTTCTCGCATTTATACTTGAGCATTGTTTTTAGTGCAGA